>JANLTL010000346.1:0-2228 GCA_031362905.1 Burkholderiales bacterium
GAGGGTGCCGATGCAGTTGCCATTGTAACCGAATGGGATGCTTTTCGTGCGCTTGATCTCGAACGGCTCGGTGCGCTGATGCGGATACGCTGCTTGGTTGATCTCCGCAACATTTATCAGCGCGAAGATGCGGAGCGCGCAGGGTTTGACTATACGTCGATCGGGCGGGGTTAACCCGCCGCCGCCACAATCGCGGCCCAGCCGGCTTCGTCAATCACTTCGATCCCAAGCTCAGCCGCCCTTTTAAGCTTTGATCCAGCCCCCGGCCCCGCCACCAGCAAATCAGTTTTCGCGCTGACTGAACCCGCTGTTTTTGCGCCCAAAGCTTCGGCCTGCGCCTTGGCCTCATCGCGGCTCATTGTTTCGAGGCTGCCGGTGAACACCACTGTTTTACCGCTGACTGATGATGCGCGGATGTTCGAAACATAGGCGGACGGTTGCACTTCACTCAGAAGATTACCCCATACTTCGCGGTTATGCGCCTCGTGAAAGAAATCGATGAGCGCCTCGGCGACCACCGGGCCGATGCCGTCCACCTGAGTCAGCTCCTCAGCAGCACCTTCGCGCTGCGCCATTTCAGCGACCGCCTCAACGCTGCCAAAGGCACGCACGAGATCCTTTGACGTGCCAGCGCCGACATGGCGAATGCCAAGTCCGAACAGGAATTTGATTGGATCGGGCGTGCGTTTTGCTTCAATCGCGGTGATAAGATTATCAACCGATTTTTCCTGCCAGCCTTCGCGGGTGAGGATTTCTGCCCTGCGCGCTTTCAAACGAAAAATATCCGCCGGACTGTGGAGCCAGCCAGCTACGAAGAACTCTTCGATTGTCTTTTCGCCAAGCCCCTCAATATCAAGCGCACCGCGACTGACGAAATGCTTGAGCCGCTCGATGCGTTGTGCGGGGCAAACCAGCCCGCCAGTGCAGCGGACATCAACCTCTCCCTCTTCGGCAATCGCTTCGGAGCCGCACTGCGGGCAATGATCGGGGAAATCAAATCCCGCGCGCTCCTCGTCCGCGCTCAGCACGCGGACTATCTGCGGGATGACGTCGCCCGCACGCTGCACCACCACCCGGTCGCCGGGGCGGACGCCTAATCGTGCAATCTCATCGCGGTTGTGGAGCGTGACGTTCGAGACGACGACCCCGCCAACGCTAACCGGCTGGAGCCGCCCGACAGGGGTAAGTTTGCCTGTGCGACCGACCTGAATGTCAATGCTGAGCAGCGTCGTCTGTGCTTGTTCGGCAGGAAATTTATGCGCAATCGCCCAGCGCGGTGCCTTTGCGACAAAGCCAAGCCGGGCCTGCCAGTCGAGCCGGTCAACCTTGTAGACCACCCCATCAATATCGAACGGCAGATCGGCGCGGGCGGCCTCAATGCTGCGGTAATGCGCGATGAGGGCATCCACCGTATCAACCTGAACCAGCGCGTCAGAAACGGGCAGCCCCCAATCGGCAATCGCGCGCATCACGCCGTACTGGCTCTCGTTGGGCAGTGCCGAAACCTCACCCCAGCCATGCGCGAGAAAGCGTAAGGGGCGCGCGGCGGTAACACTAGGGTCTTTCTGGCGCAGCGAGCCTGCGGCGGCATTGCGCGGATTGGCGAACAGTTTTTCCCCTGCCGCCTCTTGGGCCACATTGAGCGCTTCAAAGTCCGACTTGGCCATGTAAATTTCGCCGCGAATTTCAAAGATGTCTGGGAACCCAACACCGTTTGTGTCGAGCGAAGTCGAGACACCTCCCGCCGCATCAATGTCTCTCGACTTCGCTCGAGACGAACGGAGAGTCTGCACCACATCCCCAATCGTCCGCACATTGGCAGTAACATCCTCACCCACAGCCCCGTCGCCGCGTGTGGCGGCCTGCACCAGCACGCCCTTTTCATAGCGAAGCGCGCACGATAGCCCATCAATCTTTGGCTCAGCGGTGAGCGCGACGGGCGCATCCTCGGCAAGGTTCAAAAATCGCCGCACGCGCCCGACAAAATCGGCGATATCCTCGTCGCTAAAACCATTGTCGAGGCTGAGCATCGGCTTGGCATGGCTGACTTTGGACAGATGCGAAGCCGGGGCCGCGCCGACCGCGTTGTTCGGGCTGTCGGCGCGCACCAGATGCGGAAAATCGCCCTCAAGCGCGCTGTTGCGGCGGACGAGCGCATCATATTCGGCGTCGCTAATCTCGGGCGCATCATCGGTGTGATAGCGCGCGTTGTGATACGCAATCGCCTT
>JANLTL010000349.1:0-2251 GCA_031362905.1 Burkholderiales bacterium
TGCAGGCGATGCAGCAGGGTGCGCCGGTGGACCTGGTGTTTCAATCGATCGGCGGCACCGAGGCCACCAACCACAGCTTTGGCGTCACCACCGCGATGCTGGCCGAAGCCGACGCGATGGCACGCAGCTTGAAGCGCAGCACGGTGGTCGATGCGGCGGCCAGCAATGTGATGTATTTCGAGACCGGCCAGGGCAGTGCGCTCTCGGCGAATGCACATCACGGAGTGGACCAGCAAACCATCGAGGCGCGCGCCTATGGGTTGGCACGCCGCTTCGCCCCGCTGCTGGTGAACAGCGTGGTCGGCTTCATCGGGCCGGAATACCTGAACGGTCGCGAGATCATGCGCGCCGGCATCGAAGACCACTTTTGCGGCAAGCTGCTCGGCCTGCCAATGGGCATTGACGTCTGCTACACCAACCATGCCGATGCCGACCAGGACGACATGGACACCCTGCTCACGCTGCTCGGCAATGCCGGCGTCAACTACATCATGGGGGTGCCGGGGGCGGACGACATCATGCTCAATTACCAGAGCACATCATTTCACGATGCGCTCTACCTGCGGCAATTGCTGGGCTTGAAACCGGCTCCCGAATTTGCGGCGTGGCTCGAGAGCATGGGCATCCTCTCGGCAGACAACCAGCTGTTGCCTGCACCAGCGGGCCACCGGCTGCTGGGCTTGATGGAGGGGTAGGGCATGGCAAGCGCGCCGATCCGGCCCGACCCGTGGCAATCCCTCGCGGCACTCACTGCTGCGCGCATCGGCCTGGGGCGCGCGGGCGGCAGCCTGCCTACCCAACCGCTGCTGGCGTTTCAGCTGGCCCATGCGCGCGCACGCGATGCGGTGCTGCAGGACCTGGATGCCGATGTGCTCGATGCGCAGCTGACCGGAGCCGGGTTCGAGACTTTGCACTTGGCCAGCGCGGCGCAAGACCGCGCCACCTTCATTGCGCGGCCAGACCTGGGGCGCATTCTGAATGATGCCTCGCGCCAGTTGCTGGAGGCGCGGGCGCAGGCCGTGCCGTTCGATTGTGCCGTTGTCGTGGCCGACGGCCTCTCGGCGCGCGCGGTGATGGTGCACGCGATGCCGCTACTCCAAGAACTGCGAACGCGCCTCGCGCCCGGCGATTGGCATCTGGCGCCTATTGCTATCGTGCAGCAAGGGCGCGTGGCCATCGGTGACGAAATCGGCGCGCTGCTCCCCGCGCGCATGACAGTGCTGTTGATCGGCGAGCGACCGGGCTTGTCTTCGCCCGACAGCCTCGGCGTCTATCTCACGCACGACCCTCTGCCCGGGCGCAGCAACGCCGAGCGCAATTGCCTTTCCAACATTCGCCCGCCCGAGGGGCTCTCCTACGCGCTGGCCGCGCACAAGCTGGCTTACCTGATGCACGAAGCACGACGCCGCCAGCTTTCCGGCGTGGCGTTGAAAGAGGATGCGCCGCAGCTCGCACTGGGCAGTGCCGCAGGCCAGCTCGCGCAAGGGCGGTAAACCAGGCGACGCTGCCGTACGCCAGGTGCGGCATGTGCGGCATGTGCGGCATGTGCGGCAAGTGCGGCAAGTGCGGCAAGTGCAGCAACGCGCAGGTTTCATACTAGAATCGCCGCGACCTGTTCCCGCACCAGTTCCCGCTCCGCTGCCACAGGGCGCGGATCACATCAGGAGACAACATGAGCCCACCGGACTGCGCTGCCGTCGAGTATGAAGTCTACGCGGTGCGCTACGCCGCCCACGACCGGCTGCGCAGCGAGAACTTCATCGGCGGCGACCCGCACGACGGCCCGATGCCGCTCGACTACTTTGTCTGGCTGCTCAAATCGCCGCAACGCTCGATCCTGGTCGACACCGGCTTCAATGCCGCCACCGCCAAGCTGCGCGGGCGCAACCTGCTGCGCTGCCCGATCGAGGCGCTGCGCGTGCTCGGAGTCGACCCCGACTCGATTGAAGACGTGGTGATTACGCACCTGCACTACGACCACGCCGGCAACCTCGACAAATTGCCGAACGCGCGCTTCCACATCCAGGATGCCGAAGTCGAATACGCCACCGGGCGCTGCATGTGCCACCCGTCGATGCGCCATGCGTATTCGGTTGAAGACGTGGTCGACCTGGTGCGCAAGGTGTATGCCGATCGCGTGGTGTTCCACAAGGGCGACGCGACGATTGCACCGGGCGTCGAGCTGATCCACATCGGCGGCCATACCAAGGGCATGCTGTCGCTGCGCGTGCGCACGGCGCGCGGCTGGGTG
>JANLTL010000370.1:0-12961 GCA_031362905.1 Burkholderiales bacterium
CTGCCGGCCACTCCGCTCCTCGATCGCGGTGCTGCACCCGGCGGCACCGCCAATCCGGCAACGCCAGGTGCTGTGCCGGCGGCCGCAGCTGCAGTGGCCAGTGCAGTGTCCGCGGCAGGCGGAGCCGTCACGCCGGCTGCCGGTGGCGGATCTGCCGCCGCGGCGGCAGGGGCACCCGCGCAGTCCGCCGGCGCTGGCGCTGCGCCGTCTGCCGGCATTTTCAAACACGGCGTCGAACTCGTGTTGCAAGGCAGTTATGCGGAACTATCAGCTTACCTTGAGCGTATCGAACGCTCGCCCGCACAGATGTTCTGGGCGCGCGCCGTGCTCGATGCGGAAGCCTATCCGCAACTGACCCTGACCGTCTCGATATTCACGATTGGTCTGGAGGCGACGTGGCTATCCGTGTGAGCGGCGTGGCCGGAGTGCAGCATTGGTGCGGCGCGCGGCGCGATGGTTGCCGGGTGGCGCCTTGGGCCATGTTGATTCTAGCGGCGCTGCTGGTGCTGTCGGGTGGCGTGCCTGCTGTCTATGCTGCGGGGGAGGCCGTGCTGACCGACCCGACCCGGCCGCCGCCTGAGATGATGGCGTTTCTGCCGGCCTCCGCAGGTGCGGTCGTGCTGGCGGTGCCGCGTCTGCAGTCGGTAATGATCGGCAGCGCGGAACGAAGCGCTATCATTGATGGTCAACGCTACAAGGTGGGAGACAAACTCGGTGATGCGCGCTTGCTTAGAATTTCGGAAAACGAAGTGGTCCTGGCTGGCACCGGTGGGCGCCAGACGATGACGCTGTTCACCCCGGTCAAGCAGGTGCCCGTCCCTGAAAAGGCAGCTGCGCGGGCGCGCCCAAAAGCGCCAAGGAATCCCTGACGTGAAGATCGCGGCCATCCTGTCCCTCATTGGCGCCGTTATCCTGGCGGGCTGCGGCAATCCGGCGATCCGCCCTGATGACACGCTTGATCGCGTCACGTCCGAAGTGCGCCGGGCCGCCGAGCCGCGCCAACCGGCTGCCACACCTGAAGCGGTGCGCCAGGCCTTGTTGCCGCCGGTGACGGTGGAGGCGCCGGCTGCGCCGGTGTCCTCCGAGCCACGCTTCAACCTCGTGGTCAACAATCTCCCGGTCAATCAGGTCCTGATGGCGATGGTGTCCGATACCCGCTACAGCATGCTGGTGCATCCGGAAGTGCGTGAGCCAGTGACGATCAACCTCAAGGATGTGACGATCCGCGAGGCGCTTGACGCACTGCGCGAGCTTTATGGTTACGACTTCAAGATTCAGGGGACGCGTATCTTCGTGCAGGCGCCGGGTCTGCAAACACGCGTGTTCCAGGTCAACTATCTGACCGGGCGGCGTGTCGGGCGTGCCGACATCCGTGTCACCTCGGGTTCGATCCAAACGCCGTCCTTCAGCGCCCCGGCGCAAGCCGGTGCCGCACCAGGCGGAGCCGCGCCGGCAGCGGCGGCGGGCGGTGGCGGTTCTCCGCAGTCGGTCGAGAGCAGCCGCGTCACCACGACCACCGATAACGACTATTGGCGTGACCTCAACGATGCGCTCAACGCCATCCTCGGTATCGTTCCCACGCCTGCCGGGGGTGCGCCAGCGCCCGCTGCCGCCGGCGCACAGCCGGCGATTGAACGCCGCGCTGTCGTGGTCAACGCGCAGGCGGGCGTGATCGTGGTGCGCGGCTATCCGGCCGACATGCGCAATGTCGAATCATTTTTGAAAGCCATGGCACTGGTGGTCGAGCGCCAGGTCATGCTCGAAGCCAAGATCATCGAGGTGTCACTCAACGATGGCTTTCAGGCGGGCATCAATTGGGGCACGTTCAGCGCCGGACGCAACAGCCGCTTTGCCGCCGGACAGTTGACCCCGGGTGCGACCTTGCGCACCGATGGTGCGATTCTTGGGCCGACCACGCGCAACGCGGACGGCAGCATTGCTGCCAGTGCCAATTTCCGCTCTGATCCCGCCCTGCCGGGTGTGACCGCGCCCGATCCGCTCGGTGGCGACAGCCCGGGCAGCGCGAGCAGTCTGCTGCAGTTGGGGGCTAACGCGGCGGGTGGTGTATTTGGCCTGGCCTTGCAAACGAGCAGCTTCGCCGCCTTGCTCAGTTTTCTTGAAACACACGGCAAGGTGCAGGTGCTGTCGAGCCCGCGCATTGCCACCATGAACAACCAGAAGGCGGTGTTGAAGGTGGGCACCGACGAATTCTTCGTCACCAATGTCAGTACCACCACGACGACCTCCGGCACGGCGACCGTGGTGACGCCCACCATCACCACGCAGCCATTTTTTTCCGGCATCGCGCTTGACGTGACACCACAAATTTCAGAGGACAATCAGATCACGTTGCATATTCACCCGTCGGTGAGCGTGGTCAGTGACAAGCCCAAGAACCTCAACCTGGGCACGCTGGGGAATTTCACCGTACCACTGGCATCGAGCAGCGTCAACGAAAGCGACACAGTCGTGCGGGTACAGGATGGCAGCATTGTGGCGATTGGCGGCCTGATGCGGCAATCCCAAAATGAAGTGCGCTCACAGCTGCCGGGTTTGGGTGATGCGCCGCTGGTCGGCAGCTTGTTTCGCAATCGCTCCGAAGGTGTCAACAAGAGCGAGCTGGTGATTTTGCTCAAAACCTCGGTGATTCAGGGCGATAGCTCTTGGCAGCAGCAGGCGCAGGAAGTGACCGACCGGCTGCAGGGGATGCAACGCAGCCCGGCGCGGCCGGCGGCCAAGCCGGTAGAGTGAGATGTACGAAGCGCATTTCGGCCTGCGTGAACTGCCGTTCCGGATTACGCCCGATACCAGCTTCGCGTTCGCCGGCCGGCAGCATCAGAATGCACTCAACACGCTGATTGTCGCAGTCCAGAATCTTGAAGGGTTTATCAAAATCACCGGCGAGGTCGGGGCTGGCAAGACGCTGCTGTGCCGCCGTTTTTTGGCCGCGTGCGCGCCCGATTGTGCGACCGGCTATCTGCCGAATCCCTTTCTGGAGCCACGCGCCCTGCTGCTGGCAATCGCCAACGAGCTGGCGCTGTCGTTGCCGCCGGATATCGATCAGCACCAGATGCACAATGCATTGACGCTAGGCTTGCTCGCGTTGGCCCGGGATGGCAAGAACGTGGTGCTGTGCATCGATGAGGCACAGGCGATGCCGATCGAGACCCTGGAGACATTACGGCTGTTGACCAATCTCGAAACCGAGAAGCGCAAGCTGATTCAGGTGGTGCTGTTCGGGCAGCCTGAACTGGACGAGCGGCTGGCCGATCCGCGCGTACGCCAACTGCGCCAGCGCATCGCCTTTCAGTTTCACCTGGGCAATCTGGCGGCTGACGAAGCGGGGCATTATCTTGAGCACCGCCTGCGAGTCGCAGGACATGGCGGCGGCGAAGTATTCTCCCCGGCCGCCGTACGCGCCATCCACCGCCGGGCCGGTGGATTGCCGCGGTTGGTGAATATTCTTGCGCATAAATCCATGATGCTCGCCTATGGTGAAGGTGCGTATATCGTGCAAGCGCGTCAGGTAAACGCGGCAGCGCGGGATACGCCGGCGGCAGCGGGTTCATTCGGGCCCTTGCGCTGGCTGACCGGTGTTGCAGCCTCATTCGCAGCCGCTGCAGGGGTGGCAGGAGGACGGCGGCCGTGAGTGTGATCAACACCATGTTGCAGGACCTGGAATTGCGCAACGCGGGGACCGGGGTAACCGGCGCCTATCGTTACGTGCGTCCGTTGCCGGCCGGGCGTGAGGACGGTCGGGCGCGTGCGCTGTGGATCGGCGCCGGGGTAGGGCTGGTGCTGGTTTGTGCCGCTGCTGCCCTGTGGGTGCAGGGTGGGTGGGCCGTGCGCATGGGAAATCCAAGCGACAGTATCGCGCCGACAGCGGCGCGGCCCGCTGCCGCGACACCGGTAGCGGTGCCCGCGGCTTCCGCGCCGGGCGCAGCAGATACCAGGTCTGCTTCGGCAGCGCAGGGATTGACGCTGACGGCGAGCCAGCAATTGGTGCTGCGCGAGGTGCCAGCGACTGCGGCAATTGCGGCTCTGGTTGTGTCGCGGTCTTTGCCCGCAACGCCACCCGCCGCGCCACCCGCTGCGCCACGCGCAGCGTCACCCGCATCGCGATCGGAGCGGGCTGTGAATCGGGCCGAGCGGTCGCCAGTGGAGAAGCAGGAGCGTGCCGCTCCAGTGCCCGCGTCGGCGCGCGCGCCCGCTGAGCGCGCACGGGTGGAACCATCCGGCAAACCGGCGATCGCTGATGCCGGTGGCCCATCGGCGCAGCCAACACTGGTGGCCAAAATCAGCCCGGCTCTCTCTGTCGTTACGGCTCCGGCGCCACCGGCTTCCGCGGCTGCGCTCGCCGGAATCAAGCAGATGGATCCGCAACAACGGACCGAAAATGGGTTTCGCCAGGCGAATGAGTTTTTGCAGCAGGGTGAAGCCACGCGGGCAATGGACGGATTCGCACAGGTGCTGCTCCAGGATCCCTTGCATGACAGTGCGCGCCAGGCGTTGGCAACGCTTCTGTTGCGCGCAAAAAAGAATGCCGAAGTAGAGCGCTTGCTGGGCGAGCGGATCGCGTTGGCCCCCAATCATGCAGCGTTTGCGATGACGCTCGCGCGCCTGCAAGCGGATCGCGGCGACACCGAGGCCGCGATCGACACGCTGCGGGTAACGCTGCCGTCGGTGCGGGCGAATGCTTCCTATCACGCCACGCTGGCCGCCTTGCTGGCGCGGCGCGAGCAACACACGCAGGCCGTCACCCAGTATCAGGCGGCGCTACGTCTGTCGCCGCAATCGGGCGTATGGTGGATGGGGCTGGGCATGTCGTTGCAGGCAAGCGGCAATATGGCAGACGCGCGCGAAGCGCTGCGCCGCGCGCGTGCAAGCGGCGACCTCAGTCCCGAGGTAGCGGCCTACGTGGATCAGCGTCTCAAGCAGTTGCAATAGCTGGCCCTCGGAGGGCCAAGTCGTACCAGGCCTCGCAATTGAGCGCAATCTGATTGCGGCCCTTGGGGGCGGGCCCACAGCGCCACCACCAGGGGTGATGGCGCCGGGCAGTCGGGATATCAACCGCCCGGCGCTGCCGTTTTACTCTCCCGCCTGAATCTTGTTGTCGCGCACCACCTTGTTCCAGCGCGATACTTCACCGGCGATGAATTTTCCCAATTCATCCGGTGATGAAGCAGCCATCACGATGCCCATCTGATTGAAGCGCTCGGTCACGGCGGGCAGCTTCATCACTTTGGCCATCTCGGCATGCATGCGCGCCATGATGGGTTGCGGGATGCCGGCAGGTCCGAGCATGCCCCACCACGCCTGCGCCTCGAACCCCGGCGCGCCCAATTCGGCGATGGTGGGCACCTCAGGCAACTGTGTCATGCGTTTGGGCGAGGTCACGGCAAGGGCGCGCAGGCGGCCCGATGCAATGTGCGGCGCCCACAGCGCATAGGTCGCCATCGTCACAGGCACATGGCCGGCAATGCCGTCACTTACCAGCGGCCCGCCGCCCTTGTAGGGTATGTGCGTCCACTCGGCTTTCAACTGGCCGCCCAATTGCGTCATGGCGAGGTGCGCGAGGCTGCCGGAGCCAATCGAACCGTAGCTGATCGTGCCGGCCTTGCTGCGCGCAGCCTGCAATACGTCGCCAAATATTTTGTAAGGTGTTGATGAATGCGCGGTCGCCACCATCGCGCCAGTGCCAAGCAACATCAGCGGCGCAAGGTCCTTCTGTGTATCAAACGGCATGTTGGGAATCAGGCTCGGGTTGACGCCGTGGGTATCAAATACCATCACCCAGGTATAGCCATCGGCAGCGGATTTCGCAGCGATGCCGGTGCCGATCGAACCGGAAGCGCCGGCGCGATTCTCGATGATGATGCTCTGGCCCAGCGCCTGCTGCAAATGCGGTTGAAACAAACGCGCGAGCTGGTCAATCGTTCCGCCGGGCGGAAAAGGGGCGATGATGCGCACCGGCTGCGCCGGCCACTGTGCCTGGGCGCTCGCACAAACCGCAAGCAGGGCTGCAAAAAGGGTTCGCTTGATTGATCTGAAAGGCACAATTGGCTCCGATCTTTTGTGGATGATTGCCGGGAAATCGTTGGTAGACAACGCTCTTGGGAGGCGCATCGCCAAAAGCGTTGGTGGCTGCGGCTTTGCGGCCCACCTGTCATGGACACTGTTTGCGATAGATGGTTCCAGAGCGCACTGCGGCGCACCCCAATGCGGGGCCATGAGAGCCATGAGAGGTATGGAGGTATGCCCGCCGCCGAGGTAAGCCTGCCGCCGCGAGCATCTACGTTCAGCAGCCTATCTTGTTTCCGGACCTTGCAGCCTACAAATTGTCGATCGCCTTGACCATGTCTTCGAGCGCTTTCTTGGCGTCGCCAAACACCATCATGGTCTTGTCCATATAGAACAGTTCGTTGTCGAGGCCGGCGTAGCCGGAGGCCATCGAACGTTTGTTGACGATCACGGTGCGCGCCTGGTGGGCCTCGAGAATCGGCATGCCGAAAATCGCGCTGCCGGGCGTCTTGGCGGCCGGGTTGACCACGTCGTTGGCGCCGAGCACCAGTACCACGTCGGTTTGTTTGAAATCGGAATTGATGTCTTCCATTTCAAACACCTGGTCGTAGGGAATTTCGGCTTCGGCAAGCAGTACGTTCATGTGGCCGGGCATGCGCCCCGCCACCGGATGAATCGCGTAGCGCACGTTGACGCCTTTTTCGCCAAGCTTGTGTGCGAGCTCCTTGAGGGCATGCTGGGCGCGCGAGACTGCCAGGCCATATCCGGGCACGATCACGACGGTTTCGGCATTGCTCATCATGAAGGCGGCATCATCCGAGGAGCCGCTCTTGACCGGGCGTGCCTCCTGCTTGCCGACTACTGTGCCGCCATCCTGGCCGAAGCCGCCGAGGATGACGTTGAAGAACGAGCGGTTCATCGCCTTGCACATGATGTACGAAAGGATCGCACCGGAAGAGCCGACCAGCGAGCCGGCAATGATCAGCATTGAATTGTTGAGAGAGAAGCCGATCCCCGCCGCAGCCCAGCCCGAGTAGGAATTGAGCATCGACACCACCACCGGCATGTCAGCCCCGCCAATCGGAATGATGATCAGCACACCCAGTACAAAGGCGATCAAGGTGAGAATGATGAAGGGCGTCCAGTCTTGGGTGGCGGCAAACCAGATGCCGCAGGCGAGCATGCTGAGGCCAAGGATGGCGTTGAGCGGATGCTGGCCAGCAAACGTCACCGGCGCGCCCTGAAACACGCGCAGCTTGTACTTTCCGGACAGCTTGCCAAAGGCAATCACGCTGCCCGAAAAGGTGATTGCGCCGACGAAGGTGCCGATGAAAAGTTCGATGCGGTTGCCGACCGGCATCAGGACGGAGCCTTTGGCGGTGATGCCAAACGCCGCCGGCTCACCGACCACGGCGACGGCGATACAGACTGCGGCCAGGCCGATCATCGAATGCATGAACGCCACCAGTTCGGGCATCTTGGTCATTTCGACACGTTTGGCCATGATGGCGCCGGCCGTGCCGCCGACCAGCAGGCCGCCGAACACATAGACCATGCCGGCGGCCTTGGTGTCGGCCAATTTCACAATCAGGGCTGCGGTGGTGAGCGCGGCCAACGCCATGCCGATCATGCCGAACAAATTGCCGCGCCGCGCGGTGGTGGGGTGCGACAGGCCCTTGAGTGCCTGAATGAAAAAGACCGAGGCAACCAGATAGAGCAGCGTGACGATATTGAGACTCATTTGTGGGCTCCTGCTTTGGTGGCCGCATCCGCAGCAGGCTTGTCCTTCTTCTTGAACATTTCGAGCATGCGCTTGGTCACCAGGAAGCCGCCGAAAATATTGACGGCTGCCAAGGCAACCGCAGCGGTGCCCATCCAGCGCGACAGGTCGCTTTCGGTGAGCGCGGCGGCCAGCATGGCGCCGACGATGATCACGGCCGACAGTGCGTTGGTCACCGCCATCAGCGGGGTGTGCAGGGCCGGCGTCACGGTCCAGACCACGTGGTAGCCGACGTAGATGGCCAGCACAAAGATGATGAGGTTGAAAACGGTAGGAGAGATCGTGTCCATGTTCGGTCCTGGGAGGGGTTGAGGCTGCTCGTGCCGGCAGCGCTATTTCTTGACGACCTGGCCACCTTCGGTCATCAGGCAGGCCACGACGATTTCGTCTTCCTTGTTGATCGCCAGCGCGGCTTCCTTGTCGACAATCAGCTTGAGGAAGTCGATCACGTTGCGCGCGTACAGCGCCGATGAGTCGGCCGGTACCAGTGCCGGAAAGTTGGTGTAACCGACCAACGTGACGCCGTGCTTGACCACCACCTTGTCTTTTTCGGTCAGGGGGCAATTGCCACCCTGCTCGGCAGCCATGTCGATGATGACTGAGCCCGGCTTCATGGTCTTGACCATTTCCTCGGTCACCAGCACCGGCGCCGGGCGACCCGGAATCAGTGCCGTGGTGATGACGATATCGGCCTGCTTGATACGCTCGGCGATCAAGGTCGCCTGACGTTGTTTGTAATCGTCGCCCATCTCCTTGGCGTAGCCACCGGCGCCCTTGGCCAATTCTTTCTCGGCGTCGGTCAGGGGCACTTCGATGAATTTGGCGCCGAGTGATTCGACCTGTTCCTTGGTGTCCGGGCGCACGTCAGTGGCCTCGACAATTGCGCCCAGGCGCTTGGCAGTGGCAATCGCCTGCAGGCCGGCCACGCCGACCCCCATGATGACGGCGCGCGCCGCCTTGACCGTGCCCGCAGCGGTCATGAACATCGGCATCACTTTGGGATACAGGGTGGCGGCGGTCAGTACCGCCATGTAGCCACCCAGGTTGGCCTGGCTCGACAACACGTCCAATGACTGGGCGCGCGTAATGCGCGGTGCCGCTTCGAGCGCGAAACTGGTCACGCCTTGCCTGGCGAGCAGCTCCAGTCCGGCAGTATCGAAGCGGTTGAGCATGCCGATCAACACCTGCCCCGGCTTCATGCGGGCCACTTCGTCCGCCTGCGGTGCGCGCACCTTGAACAGCATTTCCGATTGCGCGTAAACATCGGCGCAGGGCGCAATCTGCGCGCCTGCCGCAACGTATTCCGCGTCAGGAATATGCGCACCGGCACCGGCACCGCCTTCGACCAGCACACTGTGTTTGCCAGCCACCAGTTTTTTGACTGTTTCGGGCGTGGCGGCAACGCGTGTTTCACCCGCGCGCGTCTCGCGTGGAATTCCAATTTTCAAGCTGACCTCCTGATGGCTGTGCGCCCTGCGCCAGCATAAATGCTGCGGCATTGGGACGGGCGCGTAGAGTAGCCCAGAGTATATCTCCCTGTACCGGGATGGTCTGGTTGCCACTTGCCTGACTTCGCACACATGCCCGTCATTGCCAGCCGCGCGGTCCCGCATGTTGACGTGCCGCTCCCGGCCTGTTCGCGGCGCTAAAATTCGCTGATGAAACTTCGCGTCATCATCAACGTCAGACAAGACACGATCCGTTGGGCGCGCCGGTGCCGCGCACGTGTGCTCGCCGTCCTGTTGGCGGTTGGCGCGCTCGTAACGATGCCCGGCGCGCGCGCCGAGACTGCGGCAGATCCGGTCGAAGTACAGATTTGTTTCGACTATGCCTGCGCCCATCAAGCCGTTGCGCGTTTTGACGCAGCGCTGTTCGATCGCATCAGACTCCAATTCGGCTCTGCGCGCGACGGCGCACAGGAGCGCAGCCTGATTGCCGAGGCGGTGGCGCAGCTATATGTCGAGGCGAGCCGCCAGACGCCGATCTGGCGTGACCGCGGCGGCAATCGCAATGACAATACAGACTTGGCAGGGGCGATGGACTGCCTTGACCACTCCGCCAATACCACTGCGTTTTTGCGTCTGATGGAAAAGCGCGGCATGCTGCGTTTTCATGGTGTGGTCGAACCGGCGCGCCGAATTCGCTATATGGTCGCCGAACACTGGAGCGCCCGCATTGTTGACCAAACCAGTGCGCAGGAGTACGTGGTCGACTCATGGTTCTTCGATCTTGGCACCCCTGCCGTGGTGATGCCGTTGGCGGCATGGCGTGCCGGTGAGGAGCAGTTCGATAGGCAGGTCTCGCGCCCATGACAACGGTGGTAGTGGGCATGTCCGGCGGTGTTGATTCGTCTGTCGCGGCGCTGCTGCTTAAACAGCAGGGCTACCACGTCATCGGTCTGTTCATGAAGAATTGGGAAGACGATGACGACGATGAGTACTGCTCGACGCGCGAGGACCTGGTCGACGCTGCTGCCGCCGCAGATGTGATCGGCGTCGATTTCGAGGCGGTCAATTTCGCCGCCGAATACAAGGATCGCGTCTTCGCTGACTTCCTGCGCGAATACGCTGCCGGGCGCACGCCCAATCCCGATGTGCTGTGCAATGCCGAGATCAAGTTCAAGGCGTTTCTGGACCATTCGATCAAGCTTGGAGCAGCGCATATCGCCACCGGACACTATGCCGGTGTGCGCGAACGTGAGGGAAGGTTTGAGTTGCTGCGCGCGGCTGATGCGGGCAAGGATCAAAGCTATTTCTTGCACCGCTTGAGCCAGGCACAGTTGTCGCGCGTGCTGTTTCCGTTGGCGGGGTATCAGAAGTCAGATGTGCGCCGCATTGCCGCTGAAGCGGGACTGGGCAATCACGCGAAAAAGGATTCCACCGGCATCTGTTTCATTGGCGAGCGTCCGTTCCGCGAATTTCTCAACCGGTATCTGCCGAGGCGGCCCGGGCCGATGCTTGACCAACACGGCGGGCGCGTGGGCGAACACATCGGCCTGACCTTCTACACCATCGGTCAGCGCAAAGGGGTCGGCATTGGCGGCAAGAAGACCGGGAGCGGCGAGCCCTGGTTTGTGGCCAGGAAGGATATGGCGGCCAATACCTTGACCATTGTGCAGGGCCACGATCATCCGCTGCTGCAGGCCGCGCGCCTGACCGCACAGGAGCCGAGCTGGGTAGCGGGCGTGGCACCTGATCCCGCGTTGCCCTACGGTGCAAAGACGCGTTACCGGCAGAGCGACGCGCCCTGCGCGTTCACCGCTCATGCGGATGGCAAATTTGATCTGGACTTTCACGCACCGCAATGGGCCGTTACGCCTGGTCAGTCAGCGGTGCTCTACGCCGGGGAGGTCTGCCTTGGCGGCGGCATCATCGCCGCCGCAGGCTGATCTCTTGTTTTTGCGTCAGCCCTTGGGTGCCGTCTCGACAAAAGATGGCCGTGCGAAGAGCTTTTCCGCGAGCTTGGCAAGATTGGGATACTGCTTCCTCCACTCGATCTGCGAGAAACGGAAGTCGAGATAACCGAGCGCCACACCGGTGGCAATATCGGCCAGGCTGAAGGCATTACCCGAGCACCAGGGTTTGTCGCCGAGTCCGCGCGCCGCAGCAGCCAGGCCCAGATCGACTTTGCCCATATTGCGTTTGATCCAGTCGGCGCTTTGCTGATTCTTCGGGCGGTTTGATTCAAGGCGCGCGCCGATGGCGGCATCGCAGATACCGTCACCGAGTGCCTCCCAGCACCGCACTTCGACACGGGCGCGCCCCGACGCGGGGATCAACTTGTTGACCGGGTTGACGGTATCGATGTACTCAACGATGACGCGCGAATCAAACACCGCACCACCGTCCTCCATCACCAGCACCGGGATCTTGCCGAGCGGATTGTATTCAGGTACGCGGCTGCCAGTCTCCCAGGGATTTTCGATCACGAACTCGTAGTCGATCTTTTTTTCCGCCATGACGATACGCGTCTTGCGCGCAAAGGGGCTGGCGTGAGCACCGATCAGTTTCATGGAGGTGGGGTACTTATGCGAAAGAAGAGGGGAGCTTGCCAAAACGGCGCCGGGCAGATACTGCCGGCGCCTGTCTCAGAGGCCGCTGCGTGTGATCATGCGGGTCGCTCGACCCTGATTGCTTCATGCACTGCTTGTTTTGCAATCGGTATCGACGCTATTTCGCGGGCGATTATATCATCGGGATTTTCGCGGTTTCCGAGGGTAAAATGTTCTTCTGCGCAGTCTGTTGAAGAGGTTGTTCTGATGACGTTTGCCCTGACAGCCCTGTCTCCACTCGACGGCCGCTATGCTGCCAAGCTCGATTCGTTGCGGCCCTACCTGTCGGAATTTGCGTTGCTGCATCATCGCGTGTTTGTTGAGGTGGCCTGGCTCAAGGCGCTGGGCCGCTCGTGCTTCGCCGAGCTGCCGCCCTTCACCGACAGCGTGCAGTCCGACCTGCACCAGATGGTGGCAGGCTTTACCGAGGAGGATGCAGCGCGCATCAAGGCCATCGAGTCGGAGATCAACCACGACGTCAAGGCGGTCGAGTACTGGATCAAGGAGCGCATGGCGCGCAATGCAGATTTCGCCAAGGCGGGTGAGTTCATCCACTTTGCCTGTACCTCGGAGGACATCAACAATCTGGCCTACTCGGTGATGCTCAACGCCGCGCGCGACAAGGCGATGATGCCAAAGCTCGCCGAAGTGCTTCAGCTGTTGCGCGCAATGGCACACACCTATGCCGACACGCCGATGCTGGGGCGCACCCATGGCCAGCCGGCCACGCCCACCACGGTCGGCAAGGAGGCCGGCAACGTCGCCATGCGCCTGAAGCGTGCGATTGCGAAATTTGAAGGTGTCGAGTTGCAGGGCAAGCTCAATGGCGCCACCGGTAATTACAACGCGCACATTGCCGCCTACCCTGACGTGGACTGGGAGGCGCTGGCGCGCCAGGTAGTCGAGAACATGGGCCTGGTGTTCAATACCCACACCGTACAGATTGAACCCCATGACACGTTTGCCGAATTGTTTGATGCACTTGCGCGCACCAACACGATTTTGCTCGACTGGTGCCGCGACGTCTGGGGCTATATTGCCATTGGGTATTTCAAGCAACGCCCGAAGGCGGGTGAAGTTGGTTCGTCCACCATGCCGCACAAGGTCAA
>JANLTL010000390.1:0-2826 GCA_031362905.1 Burkholderiales bacterium
TCGCGCAGTTGCATCAACTGCGCGGGCGCGTCGGCCGCTCGCACCACCAAGCCTACGCCTACCTGCTGGTCAATCACGAAGAAGGACTTACGCCGAGCGCGAAAAAGCGCCTCGATGCGATCCAGAACATGGACGAACTGGGCAGCGGCTTTTATCTCGCCATGCACGACCTCGAAATCCGCGGCGCCGGCGAAGTGCTGGGCGAGTCGCAGTCCGGCGAGATGCAGGAGATCGGCTTTGCCCTCTATACCGAGATGCTGGTGCACGCGGTGGCCTGCCTCAAGGTCGGCAAGGAGCCGGATCTCGAAGCGCCGCTCGGGGTCACGACAGAAATCAACCTGCATGCGCCGGCGCTGCTGCCCGACGAATACTGCGGCGACATTCACGAACGCCTCACGCTCTACAAGCGCCTCGCCAGTTGCGTGACACGCGAACAGCTCGATGCGCACATGGAAGAATTGATCGACCGCTTTGGCAGATTGCCCGACCCGGCGCAGACCCTGATAGAGACGCACCGCCTGCGCATTGAAGGTGCGGCGCTGGGCGTGGCGCGCATTGACGCCAGCCCGGAAAGCATCATGCTGCAGTTCAAACCGGGCGCGCCGATTGATGCCGCCAAGGTGATCAAGTTGATCCAGAAAGACCGGCGCTACACGCTCTCAGGGCAAGACCGCCTGCGCATGGTGCTGGCCACGCAGAGCCCGTCCGAGCGTGCCCAAGCCGCTAGAATTGCCCTGCACGCGATCGTCTGATCCTCGCCCATTTCACCCTGCCTACGCACTTCCCTGTCGTCTTTGTGATGTTTCCACGCCTCTCTGCAACTTTTCTGGTGATCGGCGCTGTTCTCGGCGCCAACGCCTGGGCCGGCCCGGGCATTGACGCCTATCAGGCGGGTGACTACAAACGCGCGCTCGGCATTTTTGAGCCGCAGGCGCTGGCCGGTCTCTCCGAAGCGCAGTTTTATCTGGGGCGCATGCGCGAGAGTGGTGAAGGCATCGAAGCCAACCGTGACCGCGCCATTTTCTGGTACCGCAAGGCAGCGCTGCAAGGACACCTCGGTGCGCGCGCAGCCCTCGAGGCTTTGGGGGAATCTCCATCGGCTACAACGCCGAAACCCTTGGCAGGAGCGGCTCCCAAGCCATCGTCGGCCGCCACTGGCTCTGGGAGCGGCTCTGCAGGCAGCACGACGACCGAAGCCGAGCGCCTGCTGGCCATGCTCCATGGCCGGCTCGCGTGGGATCGCAGCCGCACGCCGCAGTTGATCGAGTCGCTCAAGCGCCGCGCCGAAACCGGCGACGCCGAGAGCGCTGCCGTGCTGGGCATCTATTTCGAGTCACCGCCCGCCGGTGCGCCCGAGCCCGGCACTGCCGCCCGTTGGTATGTCCGCGCGATCGAACTCAAGCATCCGCTCGCGGCCAACAATCTGGGTGCCCTGCATTACGACGGACGCGGCGTGCCGCAAGACTATGCCGAAGCGGCGCGCCTGTACCGCGTGGGCGCCGACGGCGGCTCCGCCATCGCACAATACAACCTCGCGCTGCTGCTTGGACAGGGCCGCACTGGCAGTACCGACACAGCGCAAGCGATTGAGTGGCTGCAGAAGTCGGCGGCGCAACAATATGCCCGTGCCCAGGCGCAATTGGCACTCTTTTACCTCGAAGGTCTTGGGGTGGAGAAAAATCCGGTCGAAGCCGGGCGCCTGTTCCTCGCGGCGGCACAAGCCGGCCATGTCAACGCGCAGTATTGGTATGGACGCATGAGCGCCAGCGGCAACGGTGTGGCGCAGAATTTGGCTGTAGGTGCAGACTGGATCTTGCAAGCCGCTGATGCCGGGCTGGCACCGGCGCAGCAGGAAGCCGGTGCGATTTTTGAACTCGGTCTCGGGCGCAGTGCCGACAGCGCACGCGCCGTGGCGTATTACCGCAAGGCCGGCGCGGCAGGCGTCAAGGAAGCCGCTGCCCGCCTTGCCAGCGCCTACGCCAACGGCGACCTCGGTTTGCGCCAAGACACTGACGAGGCGGCCCTCTGGACCGTCCGCGCCAGGTAGGCACCGATCAAGCCATGGCAACCATGCGCATCGTCATTCAGGGTCGCGCAGTCACAGCGCCGCTGGTGCAGAAGGCGGCGCGCCTCTCGGGCGCGGCGCGCATTCAACAGCGCAGCGCTGCCCGCAACTCCAGCGTCTGGTCCTGCGAAGAGCCGGCCGCCACGCCCACTGCGGCACTGCGCGCGCGCCTGCGTGCCCTCGGGGAAGCCGCGCATGCCGACATCAACTGGATTACCGCGCCGCGCCCGCTGGAAAGTTTCCGCCTCGCGGTGATGGACATGGATTCGACCCTGATCACCATCGAATGCATCGACGAAATCGCCGACATGCTCGGCATCAAGCCGCAAGTTGCGGCCATTACCGAGAGCGCCATGCGGGGCGAAATCGCCTATCCCGAAAGCCTGCGCCAGCGGGTGGCGCTGCTCAGAGGCCTGGAAGTGTCAGCGCTGGAACGGGTGTATCAGGAACGCCTGCAACTCTCGCCGGGTGTCGAGCCGATGCTGGCGCAGTTCAAGGCCGCCGGTCTCACGACGCTGCTGGTGTCGGGTGGCTTCACTTTTTTTACCGAGCGCCTGAAGGCGCGTCTCGGCCTCGACCTGACGCACTCCAATGTCTTGGGTATCGAACACGGCAAGCTCAAGGGCAGCGTCATCGGCCCGATCGTTGACGCTGAAGAAAAAGCACGCATGCTGCTTGCTACCTGCACGGCGCTTGGCTGCGCCCCGGCCGACACCATCGCGATCGGTGACGGCGCCAACGACCTCAGGATGATGGCGGTG
>JANLTL010000402.1:0-7251 GCA_031362905.1 Burkholderiales bacterium
CCACGCGGTCCATGCCGTCAGTGGTGATCGAGGAGCGGTAGGGTTTGGGCTTGGGAGCAGTCATGGCATACGTTTCGGCGGGGCAATGGTGCAATGAGTATAGCGGTGCGCCAGAGGCGGTTTGGCTACAATCGACCGCAATCTTGTCATTTCAATCATCACGTCAACAGGTGCGGCCATGAGTACTGTGCAATCAACGCTGCTGGTGATCAACCCCAACAGCACGCAGGTCGTGACGGACCACATCAGTCTTGCGCTCGAGCCGTTTCGCCGCACCGGTCGCAATGAGGGCCCACGGATCGTGTGCGAAACGCTGACCAGCGGCCCGCCCGGCATCGAAAGTCAGGCGCACGTGGACGGCATCAGCGAAAAACTGATCGCCTGGTTTGACGCTCACCCGCAGTACCGCAATGTCGATGCGGTGGTGCTAGCCTGTTTCTCTGACCCCGGCATGCTGGCCCTGCGCGAAACGCTCAGCTGCCCGGTGTTCGGCAGCGCCGAATGCGCTTACCTGACCGCCGCAGCGATGGGCGATAAATTTGGCGTGATCTCGATTTTGTCGCGCGCCATCGGCCGCCACAAGCGTCAGGTGCGTCTGCTCGGACTCGAGCACAAGCTCGCCGAAGATTTGGCGATTGAAGTCAACGTGGTCGATCTGGTCAAGGAAGACCTCACCTTCACGCGCATGCTGAGCGTAGGCAAGACCTTGGTCGACAAGCACGGCGCGCGCGTCATCATCATGGGCTGCGCCGGCATGGCGCGCTATCGCGCGCGGCTCGAAGCGGAGCTCGCAGTGCCGGTGATTGACCCGAGTCAGGCCGGGGTGGCGATTGCCATTGGGCAACTGCTGGTGCGTAGCATGGCGGTAGGCTCGGCCGCGGTGACTAAAAAAGCTGCTTGAAGCTGGCAACCTGCGCAACTGACACCTCACACCGTGCCCAACATCTCCAGATAGCGCGCGTGGAGGAACCGCTCCAGCTCGGCCTTAGCCGGCAATTGCACTGCGTATTTGGAGACGAACAGGCGGCTGTCGATGCCGGCGGTGGCGTATTGCACCAGCGCCTGGTCCTTGCCGGTACACAGCAGCAGGCCTACCGGCGGGTGGTCACCCTCCATCATCATGTGCTCGCGATACCAATTGACATAGGTGTTGATCTGGCCGAGGTGTTCGTGGCGGAATTCATCGACCTTCAGTTCCACCAGCACATGGCATTTCAGGATGCGGTGGTAGAACACCAGATCAACAAATCCGCGCGTGCCGCCGATCAGGATGCTTTTTTGTTGCGCCTCCAGACAAAAACCATGGCCGAGCTCAAGCAAAAACTCGCGCAGATGCTCCACCAGCGCCGCTTCGAGATCGCTTTCCGCCATTGCATCCTTGGCGCGTAAGCCAAGGAACTCAAAGATGTAAGGGGCGCGGATGGCGAGCGCCGGTTCCGCCGTCTCCACGCCTTGTTGCACCATCTGCGACAGTTTCTCCTTGTCCTTCGACAAACCTGAGCGCTCGAAATACAGCGTCGCGATTTGGCGTTTAAGCGCCCGCACGGACCAGTTGCCGCGGATGCACTCGATTTCGTAGAAGGCGCGTTTGAGCGGGTCTTCGATAGCAATGAGCTGCTCAAGATGAGTGAACGAAAGGGCGCTCACCAGCTTTGCGGACGGGATGGCTAATCCTTGAAGTGGTGGCTGCCCAATCGGTGCGTCGAGCGCTGCCTCGTGATCGCCCTGTTCCAATTTGGCGGTCAGCGCCCGCCAAATTGGAACAGGCAGAATTGGGTCGGCAGATTTGGCGGTCACTGATCGCCAAATCTGCGGATATACCGCAGCGAACTGGCGGCACAGACGGAGATACCGTGCTGTGAGTTCGTCGAGCCCGGCGGCACAGAGGCGCGCGGCCAATTTATCCACAAGGGCCACGCCATATATTTTCCGGTATGCGCAAACGCTTCCTGCTTGTGGCATCACGCCGGCGGAAAGACCAAATGCAGCGATTCCACACGAAATATCGTAGGCGTGAAGGCTGGAAACCGTTGGTGGATAAGGGTTTTGGAAGGCAAGGCCTGGAAACCCGTATGGACCGGGCTTGAGCGGGCAGTGCCCCGCGAATATTTGGCGCTAGATCGGCAGCACTACGCCTCTCAACGCTTCGTCATGCCGCCCTCACCAATCACCGCGAACGCCGCCCAATAGGCAGGGTGCGCGAGTGAGAGATTCGCCGGGTCGGCAACGTAAGCCAGCATCGCCCGCCGATGCGCCTCGGCGCGCCCCACGCCCGGCTTGGCCGATTCGCTCAGCATGCGCGTGGTGAGCGCCACAGTAGGCTCGGAAGCGACAGGCCAGTGCGACACCAGCAGCGTGCGCGCCCCGGCGTAGATGAACGCCTTCGCCAATCCGGAAAGCCCCTCGGCGCCGGGCGTGCCGTCACCGGCGGCAGTGTTGCAGGCCGAGAGAATCACCCAATCGGCGTCGAGCTTCAACTGCGCGATTTCGCTTGCGGTGAGCAAGCCGTCGTCCAGCTCCGTCGGCTCGGCAGGCGGCGTCAGCACAAGGGCCGGTTCAGCCAGCCCTCTCATCTCGCCCGCCATCGCGCCGTGCGTGGCGAATGCCACCACACGGTTGTTGGACAGCGTCATGCGCTTGACTCCGGTTTCGGTAGCGGCGGCACGCAACACCACGGCATCGTTGCCGGCGCCGAGCGCCTGCGCCATCGCCTGCAATTCGCCGGCCGTCTCCGGCAACGAAGGCAGCGCACCGACCGCGCGCACATCGGTGGTGGCACCACGAAACAACGTGGCGAGGGCAATGCTGGCGCGCGGCGCATCAACGGACTGGCCGAACAACATTAACGAAAAGATAATGCCCCGGAAAATCAGCATGGCTCGGTTCGCCCAGTTGCCAAGAAGTTATGCGCTGCCAACTTCACGGTGGGTCACTCGTCCCATGGCGGCCCTAAGAAAATCTGGTGCATCGTCTCTAGCCGCTAATACACAAGTACGACGCCCCATTTGGAACGAAACTGATCGCCAAGGTTGTAAGCGCAAAGATGTGACATCGGGGAAGATGGCCTCATCTAGACCCATAACATCATCGAGATTTACATAGAACAATAGGTCGAGGTTTCGGCAGGTGTCGAGGGCATACTTGGTTAACAGTCTCGACGCCACATTCATCACCCTTTCATAGATATCCCCGATGGACGCGCATTTTGGTGGCGTGTAACTTTCCAGAAAATCAGCAGGGACTGTGGCGTCGAGCGCCTCCTCAAGCGCCTCCTTGTACTCAAGATGTCTGCGCCTGTCTGGATCCATGATCTCTTTGATCTCGAATTCTGCATCGCGAAATTTTATGTCTGGCGGTTCATCCGAAACGGGTAAAAGTTCATTTTCGGAATAGTGGACTCCGAGGTTTGTGAGAGTTTCGGCCACCACCATCTTCTCTCGCTCGATCTTGTTCGTCGAGGCGAAGAAGTCAACGGACTCCTTAAGCGCCTGCCGCCGCCCAGCCACATATTCGTCATCGTTCATTGAGGCTCCAGCGTCGAATGCCAAGATAAATCGGATTGCAGGCCTTTTCTGTTGGAGAATCACCGTACCAACGGTCTTCAAGTTCTAAGGCTCCCTTCTATGCGTTACTTACGATCTACGCCCCAATTTTTGGGTGATCATCGCGCCGAGTTCCTCTGGCGATTTATTGCGAAGGTCGACATAGCCAAGTGTATGTCGCAAACCGGGGATTTCTGTGCCATCGAATCGTGCTGGCAAAATGTACTCGCCCTTTTCCTCTACTGCGCGTGCGAGCGCACTGCGACGTTCATGCGTAGGCCATACTTTCTCTGCATAACTTTTCGATACGAACATCACGCAGAATCGGGCTGAGCTATAAACCTTATGGAGATGCTCCGCAAGATCCTTTCCCCAGAGGGTTACATCCTCGTACTTGTCATAGAAGCATCGAACGTCTCGTTCTCTCAGATAAGCTGCAACCCGTTCCACGTATTCGCGCTCCTCTCCAGCAAAGGACAGCACAATTTCGTAGATAGCGGGGTCTGCAGTAACGTACTTTGCTGCTTCAAGTTCGACTGCGGAGAAAACGGCTCGATCGGAAATGCGTGACGCAATTATTAGCCGGTATCCGTCTTTCTCAATAAACTTATTTAATTCAGCCGCAAGTTCGTTGGCCGCTTCTTCGTCAGTAACGACTAACGGGTGCAAGCATGTTTCAAGGAATTGTAAGAAGACACGATCTTCGCATCCCAAAAGATTTAGACGGTCACAGAGAAGGTAGCTGCGGTCCCAATCCTGATTTCTCACCATGTGCTGCCAAATATCGCCTTCTGCGTTCTGGAATCGATGGTCTGACGATGGCATCGACGAGAGATCCCAGATACGCTTCAGGAAACTCATCAGGTCCAGTCGACCATTGAACTCGCGTTCAGCGATAACGAGTCTGTCTACGATGAGGGAGCGAGTGACTTGTGTAACCTGCATGCGTCCTCTGGTTGGCACCGACCTGCTCAGCATGAAGTGCCTGACTGACGAGCCGGAATTAAAAGCGATCTGTCATGCCTAATATTGATTTCGATATCGTAGCCCATCCTGTAAAGGCAATCCACCAATTTGCGCTCCGTGAGATTCGAGAAATCACCGCACATACCCGACACTTTCGCTTGCGTGATGCCCATGCGCTTTGCAGCTTCTGGTTGCGCCAGACCCGAGCGGCACATGGCGCCCCGGTCTGCGGTGACGATCCAGCCGGCCCGGGCCACCATCGCACAATGAGAACGTCGGCCGCCACGATGACGTGATCACCGTCCGGGTCGCGGCGCACCGGTTGCGGCAGGGGCGCCGGAGAGGTGGAACGATATCGCGCCATAAGCCACGAACCGCTACCACCAACGGTTTCCGGCCATCGAATGACGTAAACCCGCTCACACCAAGGGTTTCAGGACGACGGCATAGTGCGATTTTCCAATACCTACAGCCTGCGTCACGCACGCTACGCGCGCGATTCCCATGCACGCTTCTCTATTGCCTGAACATTTCGCTCGAAGGCCGTGCCCCAATGCGGTCTGCCACCGTCACACCGCCGGTGTGGCGTCCGCCGGGATCACGGTAGCGGTAGGTCATGGCTTTGAGCCGCTCGCGATAGCGCGCGCCGATGCGTGCGTCGTTGACTTGCACATGCGGGTTGGCGCCATAGTGACCGCTGCAATAAACCTGCGTTGCCATCGGGAACAGCAGCGTCGAGCACAGCAGGTCGGTGATCTGCAACGCTGCGTGGTTGTCGCTGTGGCCGAACAGCGGCGCTTCGAGAATGCGCGGGTAGAGATTGCCTGGTTGCTTCTGCTGATGCTGGCGCGTGAACACCGAGTGCGACACCGGCACGTTGCTGTGGTGGTTGCGGCTGTCGGCGATCACCACGCCGGTGTCGCCGCGTTCATCGAGAAACGATTGGAAGTGCGCGCAGCAGCGCTGCACCGATGCGGTGTACAACGGCAGGCCCTTGAATGCGCCGCCGATGGGTTTGATCCACACCTGCGCGACCAGCCGCGCGGCGGCGGCGTCGAGCGTATCGAGTGCGCCGTCGAGAAACCCGAACGCTTGACGCCGCTGGTCACGGTTGCCGGTGCGGATTGCGCGGCGCAGTGTGGCACCCTTGACCTCGGGGTGCATGTCGTCGAGATCGTGTCTGGTGATTCCAGTCAGACTGGGGAAATATTTGCGCTTGAGATTTAGGAAATCACGCGTCAGCGGGTGCAATGCGGCGGCGGGGAGAAACATTGCCGTGCGGGCCAGCACCGGCTGGGATGTGTCGTTGCGGCTCTTGATTGCGCTGGTGTCGCCCGCTTCGTCGATGTAGCAGAAATACACCTGTGACTCCCGCGCGCCGGCCCCAGAAACAACTGAGGCCGCTTGCGCGGCCCCAGGATTTGCCGCCCAGCCTTGCGACCGATACGGCGGGTAAAAACGTCTATTGAAGATTATAGGGGCTGCCGGGTTAAATTTCAAGAGTGAGTGAGCGGATTCAGCCCATTTTCGCAGCGCGCACCGCTTTTACCTCGGTATCAATTTCCTCCATCGTCATCGGCGTGATGCCGGCTGCGGCCACGTCGTCGGCAATGGAGCGCAAAGACTGCACTGCCTCGCGTTTGCGCAATGCATTGGAGAGCAGGCGGTCCAGCGCTTGCGGCGTCAGCAAGCCAGCCGCTTTCGCGGCTTGCGCGGTGGCTTCGGGCAATTCAATTTCGACAGTGGTCATGTCTGGCTCCCGGTACGCTGGCGACGTGAGGCAATCGGCAGTGACAGTATCTCTTACTCAAACAACTGAGACCGCTTGCGCGGCCCCAGGATTTGCCGCCCAGCCTTGCGACCGATACGACGGGTGAAAACGTCTAATGAGGACTATAGGGGTTGCCAGACAAAAGTTCAATAGCGGTCAAAGACAGCGCAGTTTCAGCTTACCGCCCATCGCGCTGCGTGCGCTGCTCGCGCACGGCGTCGCCACGCCAGGTGAGCCGGCCCAGCAGGTCACTCAGCCGATAGGACGGTGCGTTCGCGGCGTCACCATCCGGCTCATCGACCACCACCATGACGGGTTTAACCGGCGCGCGCGCGGGCGCGCGATCCAGCCAGCGCAATGTGACGCCATCAAGTTGTGCGAGGTAGCTTTTGAGCATGGGGAAATCCTTGTGTTGCAAACGGCACAATCAACCTACTTGAACGCTGGTACGCACGCTTCGCGCGCAGCGCTTTTACTCCGGCATCGATCTCCTACCGCGTCTCATCTCCCTCACGCTGCGCTTCACCGCCCTTGCGTTTGAGAATGCGCCTGAACGCGGCGAGATTGGCGCGTGCTTTGCCACTGTGCCGCTTTTGTTGCAGATCGCGCACCACCTGATCTTCCGCAATGTCCCCGCCCGATTTTTCGAGAATCTTCAGGGCACGGCGTTCCGCATCAACTTCAGCTTGAATCTGCCGCATCGACATGGGCTTGCTGCCGCTGCGTGTGGCGCGGGCGGCGCCATCGAGCAGGGCCTGTGTTGCGCGCTGTCGTATCGCATCTTTGAGCAAGCGTGATATCGCTGCGGATTTCAGAAGTCCGGCCGACTCGGCTTCACGGGCCAGACGATCCGGCAGGTTGAGTGTGAGTTCAAGCGTGATCATGGGGCCGCTCCCTGGAGGGTTGCGCGCGAAATTGCGATGGGCACTTTCGACAATTAAATTATACGGGTCAGCAATGTCGGCAGCGGCA
>JANLTL010000441.1:0-4147 GCA_031362905.1 Burkholderiales bacterium
CCAGTTCGTCGCCCTGGCCGGTGACGCCGGTGGTGTTGCCGCCGGGCCGCCCCAGGCTCGCCACCAGGCCATTGCCGACCGGATCGGGCGTGGCGATGAACACGATCGGAATGGTCTTGGTGGCCGCCTGTGCCGCGCGCACCGACGCAATCGTTACGCCGATCAGCACCGCGGGGTTGCGTTGCAGCGCTTGCTGCACCATCGCGGGAAAACGGTCGGCATGGCATTCGGCATAGAGTACGTCCATCACGTAGTGCCGGCCTTCGATCAGGCCGTTGATGCGCAGGCCGTCCTTGAGGGCGCCGATCCGGGTCGCACTTTGCGCCGCGCCAATCGGAGAGAGAAAGGCGATGCGCGGCGGTGGCGGCGATTGGGGTGCCTGGGCCAGTGCGATGCGTGGCGCGGTGAGGACGCCCGCACCCAGGGTAATGAGCAGTTTGCGGCGATGGTTCATGTGAAGTGTCCTCTGAGGTTCGCTGAAAAATGGTGGCCGCTGCCGTCCCGGCACCGCTGATAAAATCGATCCCGCATCAAAGAGGCCTTCATCGTGAAATCAGCCATCAACAGCAGTGCAGCGGGAAAAAAAGCCACCGCCAGATCTGCCGCCAAGCGCACGCCCAGCGTGAAAAACGGCATTAGGCAGGGCGTTCGCAAGGGCGCCGAAGATGAGAGTTTTTTAAAAACACTCACGCCGGACACGCGCCGTCTGGTGCGCGCCCTCTGGAAGCTGCACGGCGTCGCGTGAGCGATTTTCTGCTCGATACCAATGTCCTCCGCGTCACCGGCAACGAAGCGCATTTCAGTGCGGTGCCGGGTCTGACGGTCAAGAACTGGCGTGCTTGAGCGGCGATCACTCATTCGATCACCTTCTCCGCCGTAATCAGCAACGACTGCGGAATCTTCAGGCCCAGCGCCTTGGCAGTCTTGCCGTTGATGAAAAGTTCAAACCGGGTCGGCTGCTCGACCGGCAGATCGGCCGGCTTGGCGCCCTTGAAAATCTTGTCGACATACGTTGCAGCGTGGCGGAACATGCTGGCCAGATTGGTGCCGTAGCTCATCAGGCAGCCGGCGTCGACGTAGATGCGGTCGCCCGCCATGCTGGGTAGACGGTGTTTCGCGGCCAATGCCGCGATCTGGTCGCGCTGTTGCTGGAACAGCGGATTGAGCAGCACGATCAAGCCCGCGACATTCTGCCGGCGCATGGTCGCAAACGCGTTGTCGATTTCCTGCGCCGTGACCGCCACAAACGGCGCGATCTTGACGCCGAGCTTCTGTCCCGCAGCGCGGATGATGTCGACCGCCTCGAGGTTGGCCGCAATCGCATGACTCATCATCACCGCCACGGTTGACCGCTTCGGTGTCGAAGCAGATGTCATGGCGAGCAGCATTTCAAGGCGCTTGGGGCCAAGCTCGGCGCTCAGATTGGCCAGGCCGGTGAGATTGCCGCCGGGCCGCGCCAGGCTCTTGACCAATCCGGCGGCGACCGGGCCGCGCCAGGCTCTTGACCAATCCGGCGGCGACCGGGTCAAGCGCAGTGGTCATGACGATGGGTATGCTGCTGGTGGCCTGTTGCGACGCCAGAGCCGCGGAGTGCGCGATGGCCACCAGGACATCGGGTTTCCACTGCACCAGTTCGGCGGCGAGGCCGGGCAGCGCCTCGATCTTGTTGTCGGCAAAGCGCCATTCGATCACCAGATTCTTGCCCTCGACATAGCCCAGATCGCGCATGCCGAGCGGGAATGCGCCCGAAAAAAGCGGGTCGAGCGCCGCTGTGCTATTTGGCAGCGCCAGCACGCCGACGCGCCAGATTTTTTCTGCCGGCTTGGGCTGCGCTTGCGCGAGCGCAGGCAATGCGTTGGCGAGCAGGCCCGCACCGAGTGCGAGGAGGGTTTTGCGGCGCTGCATCAGATTGTGCTTCATTCGATCACCGCCTCGGCAGTAATCAACAACGACTGCGGAATCTTCAGGCCCAATGCCTTCGCGGTCTTGCCATTGATGACGAGTTCAAACCGCGTCGGCTGCTCGATGGGCAGGTCGGCGGGCTTGGCGCCCTTGAAGATGCGGTCGACGTAATAGGCGGCGCGCCGGTACAAGCCGGCTTCGCTCGGGCCGTAGCTCATGAACCCGCCGGCTTCTACGTAGCCCCGGAACCCGTACATCGCCGGCAGCCGCACGCTTGCCGCGAAGTCTGCCAGCAATTGCCGGTTGTTGGTGTTCGTTGGGTTGGAGGTGACGTAGAGCGCGTCGGCGCGCCATTTGCGCAGTTGCGCCGCCACCGGCGCGAAATCCTCGCGCCGTCCCACATTGGTGGAGAACACCTCGATGCCGAGAATTTTTGCCGCGCGTTTGGCTTCATCGATCTGCTGCGGCATTGTGGGACTGGTGTCTTTGGGATCGAGTATCGCGACCCGTTTGATCTTGGGCGCTGCCTCCTTGAGCAGTTGCAGGCGTTTGGCGCTCAGTTCGCTGTTGATATTGGTGGTGCCCGTCATGCTCCCGCCGGGCCGCGCGAGGCTGGCCGCGAAGCCGACACCAACGGGATCACCGGCGACAGAGAACACGATGGGGATGGCACCCGCCACTTTTTTCGCCGCGCGCGCAACCACCGTGTTGGGCGCAAAGATGAGGTCAGGTTTTTCGCGCACGACTTCGGCAGCGAGCGCATCAAGGTCGCCGCCGCGTTCCACCCGGCGCACGATCACCAGATTGCGGCCTTCGACGTAACCGAGATCGCGCAGGCCTTCCGTGAAGGCGCTGAGCAGCGGGTCGGCGGGGTCGAGGTTGGCGAGGATGCCGACGCGCCAGATTTTTTCCGGTGCTTTGGCGGGCTGTGCGAGCGTGGGTAACGCGTTGGCCAGTGCCCCCGCGCCGAGTGCGAAGAGCAAAGTGCGGCGGTATTGCATCGCCGCCCCGCATTCCTGCGGAAGGCGCGGAATCAATGGACAGTGCTTAATTTTCATATCTTCGATCCTCCGAAACTGGCTCCCACCAACGATTGCAGATTATCGATACCCGTAAAACCGCCCGCACCAATGGTTTCAGGCAGGTGGCTAGTGACGATATTGAATCGCGCGTGGCGATGTTTCATTCGATCACCTTCTCCGCAGTAATCAACAAAGAGTATGGAATCTTCAGGCGAATGCCTTCGCAGTCTTGCCGTTGATGAACTGGATGTTCCCGCTGGTGCGCCGCCTGCGTGAGACGCCCACGAGACAGATTGACAAGGAATACATTTGTCCATACACTTGGCTCCCATGCACTTCGACTGGGATCCGCACAAGGCCGCAGCCAACCTGCGTGAACATGGCGTGGCGTTTGCCGAGGCCGTCACGGTCTTCACCGACGACTTTGGCCTTACGCGCGAAGACCCGGATGCCTTCGGCGAGCAGCGCTTGGTGACCCTGGGCATGAGCGCAACGGGCGCGCTGCTGGTGGTCGTGTTCACGCATCGCGAGCCCGATATTTACCGCCTGATTTCGGCCTGGAAGGCCAACAAACCGCAGAGGAAGCACTATGAAAAAAATCGCCGCTGAGCCTTATCGCGACATCGACTTTTCCACCGCCAGGCGCGGCGCGGTAGTGCCGCTTGAAGCCGGCAAAACCAAACTGTCGATTCGCCTCGACAACACCATCATTGAGTATTTTCGCGGCGTGGTCGAGAAGGCCGGCAGCGGCAACTACCAAACCCTGATCAACGATGCCCTGTCCGCCTACATTCAGCAGCGCTCGATGATCGAGGCGGTGCGTGTGGTCGTGCGTGAAGAGCTCGGTGTTGCCCGCCCCGAGGCGCGGGCACGGGTGCGCTTGCCGCGGGCAGGGGCAGCGCGGGCAAGAACAATGGCGGCGTAAATGCGCAACGGCGGGCCGCAATGGTTTGCCCAATGCGGCAATGTTCGTCATTCGATCACCTTCTCCGCAGTAATCAACAACGACTGTGGAATCTTCAGGCCCAGCGCCTTCGCGGTTTTGCCGTTGATGAAAAGTTCAAACCGCGTCGGCTGCTCCACCGGCAGATCGGCCGGTTTGGCGCCCTTGAAAATGCGGTCGACGTAATAGGCGCCGCGATGAAAACTGCCGGCGTATTGAGCTCATATCAATTAATTCGGAAGCCTTTTGAATGAGCAAAAAGGCGGCTTCTATTACCACT
>JANLTL010000533.1:0-4843 GCA_031362905.1 Burkholderiales bacterium
ATGGCGACTGGAACTACACTCTGTTGCCAGGACGAACAAAAACTTGATCAACTTATTTGCACTTGACTCCTAAGAGGAAATCAAATGGTGAAGTCGTGGTTATCCCCGGTGATTCTTGTCTGCGTTCTCGCGATACCGGTCAATTCGTCAAACGCCCAATCCCCGCGCGATCTGTTGAATCAATTGGCCGCCCAGTTGCAGGGAAACCCTGGCGACGCTGCGCTGCGTGAACGCATCATCAAGCTGGCGCAGGAGATCAAGCCGCCGCCATCGATTCCGGAAGAAGCGGAACGCAGGCTGGGCCGCGGCCGCGCGGCATTCGAGACCGCAAAGGATGCCGCTGATTTCGAGAAAGCCATGACCGAATTCTCGGCCGCTGCGAATGCCGCGCCGTGGCTGGCGGCACCGTATTACAACCTTGGGCTGGCGCAGGAAAAAGCCAAACGTTATCGCGAGGCGATGGCCAGCTTGCGCTTGTATCTGCTGGCGTCGCCGGGTTCTCCGGACACAGGCGAAGTGCGGCAAAAAATATTCAGTCTGGAGTATCTTGCGGAACAGCCGCCACCGCCGCCGCCGAAGCCGACAGACGAACAACTATTGGCCGGCCTGAATGGTGCGAGATTCGTGTTGTCGAATGTTTCCGTCCCGGTTGATTCTATCGGTGACAATATTTATGAGATACGGGGGAAGGAGATTGCCTGGTTCACGTATACGAGGGTGCTCGGGCCGGATGACCGGCGGTACAACCCGCATATGCTCGGGCAATTTGTTGCCCGATCTCGAATGGAACACTTGCGTTATATGGGTGCGCTGCTGTGGGAAGGGCCGCGCGAAATGTCATGCCCGAGAGAGGTTGATTCCGCGAGTTGCTTTGCAGGTACATTCCAGATCAGTCAGGATGGCAGATCATTGACTGCGAAGTGGTGGGATTGGAGTGCCCGCGTTGAACGGTCGGTGGTGTATCAACGCGCCAATTGACAGGAGCAAGCATGAGACTGATGAAAGGCGCGCTGGTTCTGGTGACCGGATGGTTGGCGATGAACTGCGCCTGTGCCCAATTTCCACGCGAACAACTGAACCAGCTGGTCACTCAGTTGCAGGCGAACGCCGGTGACACCGTGTTGCGTGAACGCATCATCCAGCTGGCGCGGGAGATCAAGCCGCCGCCCGCAGTGCCCGAGGAGGCGCGCAGGCACTTCGTAGAAGGGGCAGCCATCGCAAGGGCCGCGCAGAACGCGGCGCAGCAGGTACTGGCGGTGCAGAGTTTCCAGCAGGCTTTGGGAGTGGCGCCCTGGTGGGGTGATGCCTGGTACAACCTTGCCGTGGCGCAGGAACTGGCAGGCCAGATTGATCCGGCGCAGGAATCACTGCGGCTTTACATCCTGACCAATCCCGGCGAGAAAGAGGCGCGGGAGGCGCAGGATCGCATCTACACGCTCAACGCCAGGAAGCGGCTTGCGGTGGCTGCACAAAACTCACCCGAGGCGGCGGCCGATCGCGACCGGAAGTTTCTGGAAGCGCTGGAGGGCGGCGTGTGGGTAGGTGAAGTCTTCACGCTACAGCTTGACCCCCGCTATAACGATGGCGTCACTGCGCATTACATTCGCCAAGAATACGTTGTACGGAATCGCCGCTTGATGTGGATGGAAACCCGGTGGGACTCGCGGCAATCACCACCTGTCGCAGGTTACGGCAGGAAAGTTACCAGTGCACCACTTTCGGGAAGACGCGTGGATTTTCCTCCCCAAATTCAGGGGTGCAGTCCACACACGATCGAAATCAGTCAGGACGGGCGCAGTCTTGCGGAATCTGGCACCTGCCACGGGCGGAGCTACCATTCGACGCGTGCACGCTCGCAATAGCTTTTGTTGAGTCGACAGATGGCTTGCTGGTGTTGGCAGTGCGGCAATCGTTTTGACCATCTGGCGCGGAAACTGGATCCATGACTTCAGCCTACCGAATCTGTCAGCCCGTGCACGAAGACGACGACCTCTGGGGTGTCTTCCTGCTGGCGTTCATCCATTGTGGCGAAAACGAATACGCCCTGTCGCCCATCTATGTCTTCGCTGACGGGCAGATCGATTGCTGGGAGATGGTGAGCTTTGACGAATTCAAGCAAAAGGTGCGCTCGGGCCGGGTTGTCACGCAATTGCCGGCGCAGGCGACCATCCGCATTTCGTCTTTGGCAAGCTTCACCGCCACAAACGCTTCATGCGATGTGGATGCGGAGGATTTCATTCTTGAAGTGGCCGATGAAATCGAGGAATTGAATCGGCGGCCAACCTCATCCAAACGCTGCCGTGCGGCTTGGGAGGCATACAAGGCGTCACCTTCTGACGCCACAAAACAGGTGCTACGGCGCACCTTTGAGGCGGTGCCAAAACATCATCGGAAGTACGTGCTTGGCGATATGGATCAGCGGGATCACCCCCTTCTGCGAGTCTTGTCTGGCGTTGAACCTTATCCGGGGGTGCCCGACGGATCGTGTGCCGATAGGTAAACTCGGATTTCCCCAATCCAAGTCCGCGAAACTTTCCATGACAATCAACCTGACAGGAATTCTGGTGCGGCTGCTGCTGACGCTTGTTGCAGCAGCATCGCTTCCGGCCTGGGCGCAGCCCTATCCCAACAAACCGATCCGCTTCATCGTGCCCTACCCGGCCGGCGGCGGCACCGACATCATCGCGCGCCTGCTCGGCACCAAGCTCTCCGAAGCCTGGGGCCAGCAGGTGGTGGTCGAAAACAAACCCGGTGCCAGCGGCATTTTGGGCAACGACCTCGTTGCCAAGGCCGCGCCCGATGGCTACACCGTGCTGATCGGCATTACCACCCTGGTGCAAATGCCGCACCTCAACCCCAAACTGCCGTATGACGTATTCAAGGATTTCACCCCGGTGGCGCAACTGGCGTTGTCCGCCAACATGCTCGCCGTGCCGGCCAATGCGCCGGTCAACAATCTCAAGGAATTCATCGCGCTGGCGAAGGCCGACCGCAGCAAGCTGGGCACCTACGGCACGTTTGGCGCCGGCACCACCTCGCACCTGCACGGCGAGTTGTTCAATCTGCAAACCGGCCTCAAGCTTGGCCACGTGCCCTACAAGGGCGGTGCGCCGCTCGCCACCGACCTGATGGGCGGGCAGGTGCCAAGCGGCTTCATTGACCTCACCTCGGCGCGCCCGCACCTCGCGTCCGGCCGCATGAAGTTTCTCGCCATCTCCGGCACACGCCGCTACGCTGCCTTGCCCGAGGTGCCGACCTTTGCCGAGCAGGGGCTGAAAGACTTTGAAGCGGCGGGCTGGTTCGGCATGTTGCTGCCCGCCAATGCGCCGCGCGAAGTCACCGCCAAACTCGGTGCCGAGATCGTCCGCATGCTCAAGCTGCCCGATGTGCAGGCGCGCATCAACGACATCGGCCTGCAAAGCGTCGATACCAGCCCGGAACAATTCGCCGCTGCGATGAAGCGCGACTTCGAAATCTGGGGCCGCGTGGTGCGCGAGGCGCAGATCAAGCTGGAGCAGTAGTGGCTGGACCGGCATCGCCGCAGCGGCGAGCAGCTTCGTGAGTGCGCCAGGCCGCAGGCCGCTTCATCGAGACACCACACGCAGCAACACATCACCACTGAGCACCCGCGTCACCCCGGCGGGAGTTTCGATCAGCAGCGCACCATCGTCGGCCACGCCGCTAGCAATGCCCGCCGCCGCATCGCCGCTGTCGCTGCCCACGGCCATACGCACCGGAAGGCCATGCCAGGCGTGACGTTGATTCCATTCGTCCACCAGCGGCGCGAAGCCTGAGCGGGCAAACAACGGGAGCACCACGGCCAGTTCGGTCAGTACAGCAGCGAGCAGCGCGTCGCGCGTGGCGTTGGAGTTGAGCGTATGCGTATCCGTCACCGGCTGATCGATCTGCGCAGCAGCGGGGCCGAGCTTGACGTTCAGGCCAATGCCGATCACCGCGGCCACGGTGCCTGCCGATGCGCCACTCACGTCTATCAAAATGCCGCCCAGCTTGCGCCACACGCCCGCATGCTGCGCCAACAAATCATTCGGCCATTTGAGGCACACGCCCTGGGCACCTTGCGCTTCGAGCGCGCGCGCCACGGCGACACCCACAGCGGGGCTCAGCCCCGACAAGGCCGCAACGCTGCCGTCAAATTTCCACAACACCGAGAACGCAAGGCTTCCGCCCGGCGGCGCAATCCACGCCCGCCCGCGCCGGCCGCGCCCCGCCGTCTGCACTTCTGCGGCGAGCACCGTGCCTGATGGCAGGCGGTCGGCGTCGCGCAATAGATCGGTGTTGGTCGACTTCGTCGATTCGACAACGCTCAAATCAAACCAGCGCCGCGCGGCAGGCGGCATCAGCGCGGCAACAGTTTCGGCGCGCAGGAGGGCGAGGGGAGCGCCTTGCACTGGGGTCAGTTTGCCGATAGACCGGATTTGCTACACACGCCAATTGACCGACTTCACCGCTGTGGTAGCAAGCAGGGCGGCATCATCAGTGACCAGGGTGTATCCCGCGTTTGCCGCTTGGCCCGCGATGAGCACGTCCGGCCATTCGTTGCGTGCGCCAATCGCCTCCAGGCCATTCATGATCACGGCTGCTCGTTCGGCGGCGGCACGGGTGAAGTCTTCCACGTGCATGCTGTTGACGATGATTGTCAGGCGCTCAAGGTTGGCCTTCTTTACGCGTCCCGCACCGCGCAAAATCTTGGTGCGCAGTTCAGCCAGCGCAATCGCAGACAAGCGCAGGGACTTGGCTCCTGCCGCTGCCATGTGCCGTTCGATGTTCTGGTGTCCCGCTGATTGATTGGCCAAGTGCATGAACACATTGGTATCGAGCAGGA
>JANLTL010000535.1:0-1575 GCA_031362905.1 Burkholderiales bacterium
TGCGGCGGCGTGACTTCGCGGTAGTCGATGCCGGCATCAGGCGTTTTGGCCTGCGCGCGCGCAGCGCCAGAGATGACGACGCCAGAAGCTGCAAGCGCGCCGACGAGAGTTCTGCGAGTAGTATTCATGGGGCTCCCGGAAGGGTCAGGTAATGGGCTGGTGAGGGATCGCAGGCACTTTTGACCACGCTTGCCCGCTGTGACAAGTCTCTAACGCACGAACTATTGAAAAAGTATACCTTGCGGCTGCCGATACCTGGAACCCGGCCCGCAAGAACGTCCGGTGCGTGCGGCACGCGCCCCCAAGCAGTCCGGGAAATCGCTTTTCCGTTACTTCAATCCGTCCTTGAGGCGGATCAGGGCCGCATCCACGCCGTTCGACGCGAGGGTTGAACGCACGCGGTTGATGTCATCAAGCCGGCCGTAGGGGCCCAGGCGCACCCGATGCATGGTGCCCTTGCCTTCGATATCCACCGTCTCGACCTTGGCTTCAAAGCCCAGCAACGCGAGCTTGGCTTTTTGATTGTCAGCGTCACCGGCGGCGGCAAATGCACCCGCTTGCAGGAAATATTGATCCTTGCTGGCACTCCTGGCATCGTCTGGTGCGGCGGCGGACTTGGCGTCTGCTCCTTTGGCATCTGCCCCAGCCTTCTTCTCACCGGCCTTGGGGTCCGCCCGGGCGACCTCTTGTGCCTTGCGCGCGTCGACCACTTCTTCCTTGCCGGGCAGGATTTCGTAGAACGAGAAGCGCTTGCCATCGCCCGGTGCGCCCGCTTTGGCTGCATCGCCTGCCTTGGCATCCTTGCCATACAGCGGCTTGTTGGGGTCGGAGTTGTCGGCAGCGCCTTTGGGCGCGGTCTTGGATACGCCGCCACCGGTTTTGTCAGCGAAAGGCTTTGGCCCCTTGTTGAGGAAGAACGCGACCGCAACCGCAATCAGGAGCCCAAGTACCAGGCCGATCACGATGCCGAGCACGGTGCCGCCGCCGCTTTTCGCCTTCGGGGTCACAGCCTTGAATTCACGTTTGGACATGCCGGGAGGGGAATTGAGATGCGGACAAACCAGGTCGACTTACATCGACTGCGGTGCCGACACGCCGATCAGTGTCAGCGCATTGACGATCACTTGCGCGGTGGCTGCGTACAGCGCGAGCCGCGCCATTTTAACCGCATCGGGTGCGGTCAAAACACGCAATTGACGCTCGTTGTAGAGCGAATGAAATTCGCCGGCGAGGTCACGCAGGTAAAAAGCGAGGTCATGCGGCGCGAGGTGTTCTGACGCGCCCTGCAGCACCTCCGGATACTCCGCCAGCTTTTGCATCAGCGCCAGTTCACGCCCATGGGTGAGCTCACCAAGATCGGCTCCCGCCAGTGCTTTGCGAGCTACCTCATCGGAGATACCGCCTTCACGCAACACGCTGCAAATGCGCGCATGGGCGTACTGGACGTAATAGACCGGGTTCTCGTCCGATTTTTTCTGCGCGAGGTCAACGTCGAATACAAACTCGGTGTCGGCCTTGCGCGAAATCAGAAAAAAACGCACGGCGTCGCGCCCACGGTCGAGGTCACCGCTGCCG
>JANLTL010000566.1:0-2332 GCA_031362905.1 Burkholderiales bacterium
CCCTCGACCTGCTCGAGGAATCCATGCACGAAGTGCTGGCGCGACTGCTCGCCCTCGGTGACGATCGCCAGGCCGGCGTCTTCCTGGGCCTTGAGCCAGAGCAGCGTGGCATCGCGCTTGGCGGTGGCCAGGTCCTCGCCTGTGGCCCGCCACTGCGGCCAGAGCTTGCCGGTTTCGGCCAGCCAGAAGGGTTTGGGCAGGCTGCCGGCGAGCGTGGGTTCAAACATTCCGATTCCTTTGAAGGTGGGCCGATCAAAACGGCGCGGGGATCGCCGACCTGCAGCGGCACCAGTCCGGCCGGCGCTCGTCAAACGCAAGCGCCATCAGCTTTTGATGCGCGCTATGCGCACGACTTCCTGGACGTTGCGCAGGCGCCGCAGCACGCGCGCCAGGTGCGGACGATCGGCTACCTGGATCGAGAATTCCATGGTGGCGTAATTGCCCGATTCGTCGTCTTCGGTGTGCACGTTGGTGATGTTGGTATCGGCCGAGGTCAGGGCCGCCGCCACCTTGGCCAGAATGCCGCGACCGTTGGCGACAATGACGCGGATGCCGACGCCGAAAAACCGGTCGGGCTCGGGATCCCACTCCACATCGACCCAGTCATGATGGTCCTTGCGGCGCGATTTGCCGATGGTCTTGCAGTCGTGGGTGTGGATCGTCAGGCCCTGGCCCTTGCTGATCAGGCCGATGATCGGATCACCCGGGATCGGCTGGCAACACGGCGCCAATTGCACCGCCATGCCGTCGGCGCCGCGAATCAGCACGGGTGCGGCGTGCTGGTCGCGCCGCCGCTCCGGCGCCTCACCGGGCGCGCCGGTGTGCAGGCGCCGCGCCACCACCGCGGCCATGCGCTTGCCCAGCCCGATATCGGCGAACAGCTCGCTGCGCGACTTGACGCCGATCTCGCGCAGCAGTTTGTCCCAGCGCGCCGAATCGATCTCGATGTCGTTGATGCCGGCGGCACGCAGCGCCTGCCCGAGCAGGCGCTCGCCGAGCGACGCCGACTCCTCGAATTTCATGGTCTTCATGAAATGGCGAATATGCGCACGCGCCTTGCCGGTGCGCACGAAGCCCAGCCATCCCGGATTCGGCTGCGAGCCACTGGACGTGATGATCTCGACCAGATCGCCGTTTTTCAATTCGGTGCGCAGCGGCATCGGCTCGTTGTTGATCTTGCAGCCGACGCAGGCGTCGCCGACGCCGGTGTGCACGGTATAGGCGAAATCGACCACGGTGGCGCCGCGCGGCAGCGACATGATGCGGCCCTTGGGCGTGAACACGTAGACCTCATCGGGAAACAGGTCGACCTTGACGTGCTCCAGGAATTCAGCCGGATCACCGGAGGAGTTCTGGATGTCGAGCAGCGACTGCAGCCACTTGTGGGTTTTCTTCTGCACGTCGGAGATGGCGGCGTCATCGCTCTTGTAAAGCCAGTGCGCGGCCACGCCGGCCTCGGCCACGCGGTGCATCTCGGCGGTGCGGATCTGCAGTTCGACCGGTGTGCCGAACGGCCCGATCAGGGTGGTGTGCAGCGACTGGTAACCGTTCACCTTGGGGATGGCGATGTAGTCCTTGAACTTGCCCGGCACCGGCTTGTAGAGGGCATGCAGCACCCCGAGCGCGTGATAGCTGGTCGGCACGTCCTTGACCACGACACGTGCGCCGTAGACATCGAGTACCTGCGAAAACGTCAGGCGCTTCTCGACCATCTTGCGATAAATGCCGTATACATGCTTTTCGCGGCCGTACACCTGTGCCGTGATGCCGGCCTCCGGCAGCGCGCGCCCGATCGCTTCGAGAATCTTGGTCACGCCTTCGCGCCGGTTGCCGCGCGCCGACTTGATGGCGCGCGAAATGACCGCAAAGCGGCGCGGATACAGATTCGCAAAGCTCAAGTCCTGGAGTTCGCGATACACCTGGTTGAGCCCGAGGCGGTGCGCGATTGGCGCGTAGATTTCGAGGGTTTCACGCGCAATCCGGCGCCGCTTGTCGACGCGCAGCGAACCGATGGTGCGCATGTTGTGCAGGCGATCGGCGAGCTTGACCAGGATCACGCGCACATCGCGCGCCATCGCCAGCAGCATCTTGCGAAAGTTCTCGGCCTGCGCGTCTTCGTGGCTTTCGAACTCGATCTTGTCAAGCTTGGAGAGGCCGTCCACCAACTCGCCCACCGGCACGCCAAAGCGCGAGGCGACATCGTTGATGGTGATGCCGGTATCTTCGACGACGTCATGCAGCAGCGCCGCCATCAGCGCCTGGGTGTCAAGTTTCCATGACGCGCAGATGCTGGCGACGGCCAGCGGATGGGTGATGTACTGCTCGCCGCTGG
>JANLTL010000637.1:0-5766 GCA_031362905.1 Burkholderiales bacterium
TCGGGCTGCCGAGCGGCGCGCTGGCCGACATTTTCGACCGCCGCCGCTTTTTCATCATCACCCAGTTCTGGATCGCCGGAGTCGGCGTGTTGTTGTGCGTGGTGGTGGCTAGCGGCAGCATGACGCCGGCGCTGTTGCTGCTGCTGGTGTGCGCCAACGGCATCGGCCTGGCGATGCGCTTGCCGGTGTTCGCCGCGATCCTGCCCGAGCTGGTACCGCGTGTGCAGTTGCCGGCCGCGCTGGCCTTGAGTGGCGTTTCGATGAATGCGGCGCGCATCATCGGCCCGCTGGTCGCCGGCGCGCTGATCGCCGGTGCCGGCACCCTGTGGGTATTCGTGCTCAACGCGGTGCTGTCGGTGCTCACTGGTCTGGTCATCATGCGCTGGCGGCGCGAGCATGTCGAAAGCCCACTCGGTCGCGAGCCGTTTTTCTCGGCGATGCGCGTCGGCGTGCAGTTTGTGCGCCAGTCGCTGCGCCTGCGGGCAGTGTTGCTGCGCATCTTCCTCTCGTTCTTCCACGCCAGTGCAGCGCTGGCGCTACTGCCGCTGGTAGCGCGCGGGCTGGGCGGCGGTGATGCCGGCACCTTTACGCTGCTGCTGGCATCGATGGGCATGGGTGCAATCGTTACGGCAATGTTCCTGCCGCGCTTGCGGCAGGTGATCGGCCGCGATGCGCTGGTGATGCTCTGTGCCGGCATGCAAGGCGCGACCACGGCGGTCCTGGCGTTTGCGCCCAACGTGTACGTCGCGGTGCCGGCGATTTTTGTTGCGGGCATGGCGTGGATTGCGAGTGCGAATGCCCTCTCGGTATCGGCGCAGACTGCGCTGCCCGATTGGGTGCGGGCGCGCGGCATGTCGATCTACCAGATGGCGATCATGGGTGGCAGCGCACTGGGCGCAGCGTGGTGGGGCAATCTCGCCACCGTCGGCAGCCTGCAGACCAGCCTTGCAGTTGCAGCCATCAGCGGCGTGCTGGCAATGTGGGCGGCGGTACGCCTGGTGTCGGATCGCGGCGTCAAGGTCGACCTGACGCCGTCAAACGAATTCAACCGGCCGGTGATCGAATTCTCGCCAGGAGAGGGGCACGTGCAGATGACGGTCGAATACCGCATCGACCCGGCGCGTGCTGATGAATTTCGCAGGCTGATGCAGGAAACCCGGCGCAGCCGCCTGCGCCAGGGCGCGCGCTCCTGGGAGCTGCAGCGCGATGTGCGCGACCCGGGCCGCTTTGTCGAAGTGATTGTCGACGAGTCTTGGACCGAACACCTGCGCCGCTTCGATCGCGTCAGCGCGGCCGACGTGGAGCTGCGCGATCAGCGGCGCCGCTTTCACATCGGCGATGACGCCCCGGTGGTGACGCGCTGCGTGATTGAGGTGGACGGGTAGGGGATCAGACCGGCGCCGGTCAAGACAAGTGGTCGGGCGGTTTCAAAACCGGAGCGCGACGCGCCACTGCCAGACCTTGTCCACGCGCCCGCAATACCGATGCGCTGCCATTGCCGATGCGCCGCCATGGAGCTGGCGCGCGAGTCCGCGCACAATCCCATGTCAGTGGCCCGGCAGCCCAAGCACGTGCTTGGCCAGAATGTTGCGTTGAATCTCGTTGCTGCCCGCATAAATCGTGGCGGGCCTGGCCTTGTAAAAATTTGCCAGCACGTTGACCGGCACGCCGCCGATGTCGCTCACGCCGCGCATGGCGCCGTATGGCCCGGCGGCTTCGACAATCAGATCAGCAATCCGCTGAAAGGTTTCGGTTGCCCAGATTTTGAGCAGGGAAACATCCTGCCCGAGTGGATCACCGCGCGCAACGATGGCGGCGAAATGCGCATACATCTCTCCCAGATGCGCGACATCGAGTTGCAATGCGGCCAGTTTGTCGCAAAACACCGCGTCACGATGCAGGCCGCGCGCGCGCGCAATCCGCATCAACACATGCAGGCCGTGCTCGGGCAGCTTCGGGCTGCCGATGTGAATGCGCTCGAACCCCAGCAGCGATTTGGCCACGGTCCAGCCGCCATTGAGTTTGCCCACCAGGTTGTACGCGGGAGTGCGCACGTCGTCGAGGAACACCTCGCAAAATTCTTCATGGCCCGAAATGTCGCGAATCGGGCGCACCGTGACCCCCGGCGACTTCATGTCGAGCAGCACAAAGCTGATGCCCTCCTGCGCCTTGGCATCGGGATCGGTGCGCACCAGGGCGAACATGTGGGTGGCGTCGTGGGCGAAAGTGGTCCAGATTTTCTGGCCATTGATGACGAACTCCTCGCCATCCGGGCCGGACACCAGTTCGGCGCGGGTGCGCAGGCTGGCCAGGTCGGAACCCGCGTTGGGCTCGGAATAGCCCTGACACCAGATTTCATCACACGACAAAATGCCCTGGAAGTAGCGCTGGCGCTGCGCCTCGTTGCCGTGGCGCATCAGCACCGGCCCCACCATCAGCACGCCGTGATCCTGAAAGCGCACGATGCCGCAGTGCTCTTGCTCCTCGAGAAAGATCAACAGCTTCGACGGCGCCAGCCCCATGCCGCCGTACTCACGCGGCCACGCAGGCGCGATCCAGCCCTTGGCCGCCATGCGGCGATACCAGTCGCGATTTTGGTTCCAGCGCAAACGCGACGGCGGAAACCGCAAACTACGTGGATAGTGTTCTTCAAAATCGGCACGCACGATGTGGCGAAACGCATCGTCACTCAACGAGTTCCAGTCTTGTTCCTGCTCGACGCCGTAAATCATGCTGGCACCTGAGTGGTCGAATGCGCTGCGGCCTGGGCCACGGCCACTCGCGCCGCTTCGCCGCCAGAGGGTAGCGTAGTTTCGGGCGCATCTTGCGCCTCTGCCGTGCCAAACGGGTCGGCCAACTCCCCGTAGCGCCGCCGCTGCTCCGCAGCGTTTCCGAGCCATGCCGACAGCACGAGTGCGCGATTCAGGTACAGCCCGAGGTCATATTCATCTGTAAAGCCGATGGCGCCATGCAGTTGCACCGCCTGGGTGGTCAACAGCAGGGCCGCATGCGCCGCGCGTGCCTTGGCGCCGCTCGCAGCCAGCCTGCGTGCGCGTTCGTCCGACGCGGGATCATCGAGTACCCGCACCGCACCCGCCACCGCAGCGCGGGTCAGTTGCAGTTGCGTCCACAAATCGACCGCACGATGTTGCAGTGACTGAAAGCTGCCGATGGCGCGGCCAAACTGCTTGCGGGTGCGCAGGTAGTCAAGCGTCATTTCCAGCGAGCGCTCCATCACACCGGTCAACTCGGCACTCACCGCCACCATGGCACTGTCGATGGCCCCTTGCAGCAGCTGCGCCGCGCTGGCGCCGCTGGCAAGACAGTCGGCGGCAGGCACAAACACACCGCGCAGATGCAGCGTCGCCATCGAGGTGCCGTCGGCAACAGGATGCGGCGTACAAGTGACGCCCGGTGCATCGGGCGCTACACGATACAAGCCCGGCACCCCGGCACACTGCGCGGCGACGATGAATACGTCAGCCTGTGCCACCGGTACGAAATGACAGGTGCCATCGAGCACAATGCCTTGGCCGCCAAGGCCGCCAGGGCCACACTGGCTCGCACTGACGCTGCGCCAGCCCGGCGCCAGTTGCCCGGCCTGGTCTTGCCACGCCAGCACACCAATGGCTTCGCCACTGAGCAGGGTGGTCAGCAACTGACGCGCGCTGTCAGTCCCCGCGCCGCCCGCAAGCGCGCACCCGGCCACACATTGCGTGGCCATCACGCCGGCAGGCACAAACGGCTCGGTATGCAAGGCGAAGCCCAGTCGCTCGGCAATCACCACCGCCGCACGCAAGCCCAAACCGAGCCCATCACATTCTTCGGGCGTGGTTACCGACAGCCAACCCTGATCAGCCATGGCGCGCCATGTGGTGCGATCGAACCCCGGATCAGCAGCGCGCAGGCGGCGCACGCGCACGGCATCGGGCTTTGCAAACGCCGCCGCTGCATCGGTCAGCAGGGTGAGAATTTCGTCACTCATGATTCATCACTTTCAAGCACTCAACACTTTCCGGAATTATCTACCGGCCAGCCGCTTTACGGCGGCGGCAACAACCTGCCGCGCACCAGCAGCATGAGCGTGCGCACCGCGAGAAACGCGATCACCGCACTGGCAGCCAGCACCGCCACCAGCGCCACTTGTGGTGGCCAGTTGCCGCGCTGCACGGCTTCCGCCATGGCACCGGCCATCGCCGCCAGCGGAAACGAGAACGACCAGAACCCTGCCGAGAACGGCGCGGCAGACCAGTATTGCCAGCGTGTCAGCACCGCGAGCACCGGGCCGCTGGCGACGCCCAGGCACACCATCAGCACATCGGCGGGCAGCGCAGGCCATAAGGTGGCGGCCGCCAGTGAACCCACGGCCGCCGGGGCGATTTCGATGCCAAGGGTCGGGCGCAAGGCTACCGGCAGCGGCCCGGCAAACAGGCGGTTGAGGATGCGCACTTCGAGCAGCGCCCACGCGCCCAGCCCCATGCCGAACAACAATGCGGCCCAGCCCGCCAGATCTAGCGCACCCAGCGCCATCGAGCCGACGAAACCACCGGCTACCGTGGGCAGGTAGAGGGTTGGGGTGACCAGCTCGGGCGGCATTTTCCCCGTCGAGAGCCGTGCCACCACCTGCCACGCCAGCACACCCTGCAGCGCAAATGCGCCCAGTGTCAGTACCAGCCAAAACGTGAAGGGCAGTGGAAACGCCTGCGCCGCCAGGGCCACGATCAGCAGCGCCGTCACCGGCATCATTGCCAGCATCGGCCCCTGCACCGGATGCTCCCACTCCTGGCGCACTGCGGCCGGGTGCAGGGTGAGCTTGGCCAGCCACAACAGCAGCAGCACGCAAAACAGCAGCACGCCGGCGCCAAACAGCCACAGCGAGATTGGCTGCCCGATGGTGATCCCAAGCAGTACAACACGTCGCCACGCGCCGGCCAGGCCCACCAGGCCGAGCGGCATGGCAAACAGGCTCGGGTGCAGTCGCGCCAGCCACGGCCGCTGTGTCGATGCCATCTCGCTCATGCGGCGGCCCTCATGCCTTGCCCGCCCGCCGCGGTGTTTGCAGCGGCAGTGGCAGAGCGGTCTGGTACTTCACCTGCTTGAGCGCGAAGCTCGAGCGGATGTTGGCAATGCCGGGAATCTTGGTCAGGTGGTCGACGATGAAACGCTCGAGTGCCTGGATGTCGGGCACCACCACGCGCAACAGGTAATCGGCATCGCCTGTCATCAGGTAGCACTCCATCACCTCGGGGCGTTTCTGGATCGCTGTTTCAAAGCTGCCGAGCTGCTTCTCCGCCTGCTTTTCCAGCGTGACATGAATGAATACGCTGACCGTCAGACCGACCTTGAGCGGGTTAAGCAGGGTTACATACTTGCTGATGTAGCCGCCGGCTTCGAGTTCGCGCACGCGTGCGAGGCAGGGTGAAGGCGAGAGATGCACCGCCTCGGCAAGCTTCACGTTGGCAATGCGCGCATCGCTCTGGAGATGGTCGAGGATGCGCCAGTCGGTGGCATCGAGTGATGATTGCAGCACTTTTGGTCGTTTGCGAGATGATTGGCAGCATTTTATGCTGTTTCAAATCGTGTGGATGGCGTAATTCGACACACTCTATCAAGGTGTTGGCCCTACCATCATGCGTCTCCGTTCCGTCCGCGCAGCATACTCACCATGAGCGATCACGCCGAACTCCATGCCGCTCTCGGCCTTGGTCCATCAGCACAACTCGATCGGCCAGCCGATCTGGACCCGGTGGAAACGCGTGAGTGGCT
>JANLTL010000656.1:0-14305 GCA_031362905.1 Burkholderiales bacterium
GCCCGATTCACCGACGAGGCCGACCACTTCACCGGCCTCAATGGCGAGGTCAACCTTGTCCACCGCATGCACGACCTCTTCGCGCTGCCTTGCGCCAAACAGGTTGCCGATCTTGGCCGCAGTGTCGAGCGGCTTGACGAAGCGCTTCGATGCGTTCTTGAGTTCGAGCAGTGCTGTCATGCTGTCCTCGCCGGCAGCAGGGGGTGAAAACAACTGACCGTGTGCCCTGAGGCTGGCGCTGGACCTGGCGCTGGCTCTGAAACCCGCTCCTGGAGCGCATCTTGGAGAGGCGCCTCTGATACCGGCTCCAGGAGCGGGTCCTGGAGGCACTGTTCGCTGGCATGCTGGCAGCGTTCGCGAAACGGGCAGCCTGCCCCCAGATTGGTGAGCGAAGGCGTCATGCCCGGAATCTGGCGCAGGCGTTGCCCGCGCGCGCCGCCCGCGTGACGCGACGGCACTGAATCGAGCAGGCCCCGGGTATAGGGATGTGCAGTGTGGTCGAGCACTTCGTCCACCGTGCCGCGCTCGACGATCCGGCCTGCGTACATGACGCACACTTCATCGGCCAGACCGGCGATGACGGACAAGTCATGGGTGATCCAGATCAACGCGGTGCCCGACTCACGGCAGAGCTTCTGCATTTCGGCGAGGATCTGCCCCTGGATGGTGACGTCGAGTGCCGTGGTGGGCTCGTCGGCAATGATGAGGTCGGGTTTGAGCAGCAGTGCGGTGGCAATCGCCACGCGCTGGCGCATGCCGCCGGAGAACTGGTGGGGATAGCACTTGAGGCGTTCATCCGGCGATGGAATGCCCACCTGCGCCAGCGCCGCGCGGCAACGATCAAGCGCAACTGCCCGGCTCACGTTTTCGTGCGCCTGGATCGCCTCCACCATTTGCGTGTCGATGCGCAACACCGGGTTGAGCGTCATCATCGGGTCCTGAAAAATCATCGCAATGCGATTGCCCCGCAGCGCGCGCAGCGCCTCGGCATCAAGGCCGCGCAGTTCCTGGCCGTTGAGAAGGATGCGACCGCCCACCACTTGGCCCGGAGGATCGATCAAGCCCATGATCGAGTAGCCGGTCATTGACTTGCCCGAACCGGACTCACCCACCAGCCCCATGATCTTGCCGCGCCCGACCGAAAACGAGACCCGGTTGACGGCCTTGACCAGGCCAGCGCGCGAGGCGAAGTGGGTCTCCAGATTTTCCACCAGCAACACGGGTGTGTTCACGGCAGCACTCATTTCTGCAGGCGCGGATTGAGCGCGTCGCGCAGTTGATCAGCCACCAGATTGATCGACATGATCATCAGCAGCAACGCGATGCCCGGATACAGGCTGATCCAGTACTTGCCCGACAACATGTAATTGAAGCCGTTTGCGATCAACAGTCCTAAAGAAGGTTCGGTGATCGGCAGACCGAGGCCGAGGAAGGACAGCGTTGCCTCCAGCGTGATGGCCGACGCCACCTGCACGGTGGCGATCACAATCAGCGGCGGCATGCAGTTCGGCAGCAGGTGGCGGAACACGATGCGCGGAGCGGGCAGTGCCAACACCTGTGCTGCCTCGATGTACTCCTTGCGGCGCTCCACCATGGCCGCACTGCGGATAGTGCGCGCGTAGTAGGCCCATTGCACGGTTACCAGTGCTGCAATGATTTTGTCGAGCCCCTGCCCGAGGAGAGCCAGCAGGATCAGCGCGATCAGTATTGGTGGGAAAGAAAGCTGGATATCTGCCATGCGCATCAGCACGCTGTCGGTGCGCCCGCCCAGCCAGGCCGCCAGCATGCCGACCGTTGCCCCGATGAGCAGGGCGAGCAGGGTCGCGCTGAAACCAACAAACAAGGAAATGCGCATGCCATAGAAAATGCCCGACAACATATCGCGGCCCTGGTCGTCGGTGCCGAGCAGGGCGGTGTTGCCATTGCCCAATTTGGCGCCGGGTTCAAGGCGGGCATCGAGTACGTCGAGTTGTTTGAGATCGTAGGGGTCTTGCGGTGAAATCAGTGGCGCAAACAGTGCGATGAACACGATGGCCAGCAGCAGACCGAACGCCGCGACCGCCAGACGGCTCTCGGCATAGTCGGCCAGAAAGCGGCGCAGAGGTGTTTGCTCCACAGCAGCCGGCTTCGATTGGGTTTGATTCATCTGCATCATGCCGTGAAGAAAAATCGCACTGTCACAAACGGCAGCGCGAACAAAAAGCCATTGCGGAAGGAGTCGATCGCTGCCGCCTCCTGATGCCGCTTGCGTTTGAGCGCGCCGATCGCACCCATCGACAGGCCACACAAGATCGGCACGCCGATCAGTACTGCGAGTTGGGTATCGAGGGTTTTGGCGAATGAATGCGGGAACAAGTAGAGCGAAACAGCACCCAGCACTGCACCGGCGACGAGGCGCACCGGCCAACCCATGCGCAGGGGCGGGGTGGCGGTATCCGCAGTGTGATCAGGGCGAGCGGCGGCGTCGCTGCTTGGTGCCGTCGCATTTCCGGCTGCCAGCCCAGCGCTACCCGAGCGCCATGCACTGAACAGACTGCCAAACACCTCGACCAGGAACGCGAGCAGGTATTCGCCGAACAATTCAAACACCAACTCGAGGATGACTTCCATCCGTCAACCTCCGGTGTCGCCAAGGCGCACGCGTGGATCGAGCAGCGAGTAAGCGATATCGACCAGCAGATTGATGAAGATGAACAGCGTGACAATGATCAGCAGATACGCCACGATGACCGGACGGTCGAGCACGTTGATCGAGTCGATCAACAGCTTGCCCATTCCCGGCCAGGCGAAGATGGTTTCAGTGACCACCGCGAACGCGATGACGGAACCGAACTGAAGGGCAATCACGGTGACCACCGGGATCATGATGTTTTTGAGCACGTGCACGCCGATGATACGGGCATCGCGCAGGCCCTTGGCGCGCGCGAATTTGACGTAGTCCATCAGCATGGCTTCCTGGGCGCCGGCGCGCACCAGACGGATGATGAGGGCGATGTTGAGCAGGGCGAGAGTGAACGCGGGAAGCAGCAGATGGCGCAGGCCATCAACGGTGAGAAAGCTCAGCGGAATGCCGAGCAATGCGGTAGTGGCGCCGCGTCCATTCGACGGCAACACACCTGCGAACACTGCGAAGATCATGATCAGCATCAGTCCGATCCAGAATGTCGGCAACGAGAACCCGAAGATCGACAGGGTCATGATGGTTTTGGAGATCCATGAACGCGGTCTGAGGCCGGCATACAAGCCCAAGGGCAGGCCGATGACCACTGCCATCAGCATTGCACAGGAGGCCAATTCCAGCGTGGCCGGCATGCGCTCAAAAATCAGCTCAATGGCCGGCACGTTGTAGGCGAAGGATTTGCCGAGATCAAGGGCCAGTGCCCCTTTGACAAAAAAGACATATTGCAGCCACAACGGCTTGTCAAGGCCGAGCGCACGCACCGTGGCCTCGCGGTCGGCCTGGGTCGCCTCGGGGCTGATCAGGATATCGATCGGGTTGCCCACCGCGTAGACACCGGCGAACACCAGCATCGACATGACGATGAGCACAAAGACGCTTTGCAGCAGGCGGCGGATGGTGAAGACCAGCATGGCGTGATTATCACCTGATGTTGCGTGGCAGGCGGCAACCTATAATTGGCCGGGCAATTTCTGATGCATTGAACCGACAGGACACCGCATGAATCTAGACAGAGTCGATGCCGGGCGCGATCTGCCCAGGGAATTCAACGTCATCATCGAAATTCCGATGAATGCAGACCCGGTCAAGTATGAGGTCGACAAGGCCACCGGCGCCCTGTTTGTCGATCGATTCATGATGACGTCGATGCACTACCCATGCAATTACGGCTACATTCCGCGCACCTTGTCGGATGACGGCGACCCGGTTGACGTGCTGGTGATTACGCCGTTTCCGCTGGTGGTGGGGGTGGTAGTGCGCTGCCGCACCATCGGCGTGCTGCGAATGACTGACGAGGCGGGTGGCGATGAAAAACTGCTTGCGGTGCCGACCGACAAGAGCCTGCCGATCTACCGGCATTGGAAAAAGCCGCAAGACATGCAGCCCGAACGGTTGATGCAGATACGGCATTTTTTCGAGCACTACAAGGATCTGGAAAAAGGCAAATGGGTCAAGGTGGACGGCTGGAGTGGGCCGAAAGAAGCGGCGCGCTCGATCATGCAGGGGGTAGAGCGCTACGCCGACGCCAAGAAAAAGCCAGCCTTTTGATCCTTTTTCATCCCTTTTGATTCTTTTCGTGAGCTGCCGCGAGTCAGATCGTGCGAGAACTTGATGATTTGGGCCTGTGCCACAGGCATTCTGGAGTGTGGCGATTGTTACAATGGGCAGGTGCAGATGGTTGTCGCAAACGTATTGGCGTACTGCGTTTTCGCCGCAATGGGCAAACACCGAAACACCACATTTTCCGCATTACGGAGCAGGACGGACTAATACAGTGGCGAGCATTCTGGTAGTCGAGGACGATCCGACCATTCGCGAATTGGTGCGCCTGCACCTGTCGTCGGCAAGTTACGAGGTCATCACGGCTGTAGACGGCCTCCAGGGCCTGCAGTACGCAGTGAGCAATCGCCCGGATGTGATCGTCTCGGACGTGCAAATGCCCAACATGGACGGCTTCGGCATGCTCGCGGCCGTGCGTGCTAACGAGCAGACTGCGTCGATTCCAGTCATTTTTCTGACTGCGCTCGACGATCGCGAAAATTTCCGCAAGAGCATGAACCTCGGCGCGGATGATTTCCTGACCAAGCCAGTCAAGCGTGCAGACCTGCTCAATGCGATTACCGGCCGGCTCAAGCGTGTCGAAGGTCTGAGGCTGTCGGGCTTGCAGGTCGCGGTCGCCGCCGGTGGGGCCGTACCGGCAGTCGGGAGCCCAGATACCGCCGGTTTGTCGATCGCCATGGGTGGCGCCACCAGTGGCCAAACCTCCGCCAATCGAACGCTTTCCACGAACGTCCCGGCGCGCGGCCGCAGCCGCCGTGGCCTCGATTTCCGCGATCGCCTGTCGCAGGATGACGGCGAAACCTCGCCCCCCGATAGCGGCACCGTTTCTGATCGGGAAAATGTGGTCGGCACCATTCTCTTTGCCGATATTCGCAACTTCACCACAGTGTCGGAAATTCTCACGGCAGAGCAGACGGTGGAGTTTCTCAACGCTTTTTTTGGCCAAGCCTGCGAGCCGATCCTGGATCAGGCCGGCTGGATCGTCAAGTTTCTGGGGGACGGCCTCGTCGCGATGTTTGATGGCCGCAGCGGCGGCCCCAACCACGCTGAGCGCGCACTTAAAGCGGCAGTGCTTATGGTGATGGCTGCGCACCGCTTCAAGCCCTGGATTCGCGAGAAGTTTCCCAAGTATCAGCTTCCCGAGTTTGCCATTGGCGTCGGGGTACACACCGGCAATGTGTCAGTGTGCCGCATGGGCAGTGGTGCGTCGGCTGAGACTACCGTGATCGGTGACACCGTCAACATCGCCTCGCGCCTGGAGGGCAAAACCAAGGAGCTGGGCTGGAGCATCGTGTCAAGCAAGGCTTCCGCCGCCGCCGCGGGGCGCCGCTTCGTGCCCGGGCGCGGTGGCCAGCTGATGGTCAAGGGCCGCACCGGCGCGGTAGACATCGTCGAGATTGCCGGTCTCACCGCGCGTCCAGGCGCCGACACCTCGTTTTACGATTTGGTAGGGGCTGCGATTGCCGCCAACACCGCCGTCATCGTTGCCAACAGCCGGCAGTCGGTGACCGGACAGCAGCGCCTCTATTCGATCTCCGGTGAGGTGGCAACGCAGTTGCCGATCAACGTCGAAGGCTACACGCTGTTGCGCAAGCTTGGTGAGGGCGGCATGTCGGAAGTGTTCCTTGCCGAGGAAAACGCGACGCACGAACAGCACGTGCTCAAAATGCTGCCGATTGCCGCTCCGGGCGATGTCGTCGGTGGTGAAATGATGGATCGTTTTTTGCAAGAGTTTGCATTGGTCTCGCAAATTGATCACCCGAACGTGGCGCGGATTCACCACCAGGGGTTCACCGAGCACCACGCCTATATTGCGATGGAGCATTTTCCCGGTGGCGATTTGCGCGAGTTGATCGCCAAGGGCATTGCGCCCGAAGTTGCGGTTGCCATTTTGTTGCAAGTGGCTGGTGCGCTCACCGCATGCCATGCCCAGGGCATCGTGCACCGCGACATGAAGCCTGACAACGTGATGATCCGCGCTGACGGCAGCCTGGGTCTCGCCGACTTCGGCATCGCCAAGCAGCTTGACTCCAATTTCAACCGTACCAAGCACGGCGAGGTGTTCGGCACGCCGTATTACCTCGCGCCCGAGCAGGCGCTTGGCCTGCCGGTTGACGAGCGTACCGACATTTACAGCCTGGGGGTGGTGTTTCACGAAATGCTCACCGGGCGCCGGCCGTTCCAGGCTGACAACGCGCAAGCCCTCATGTATCAACATGTCAATGCGCCGATTCCGCGGCTGCCCGCCGGGCTGGAGGTGTATCAGGGTGTGGTCGACAAGATGATGGCCAAGAAACCGGCCGACCGCTTCGAGAATGCCAACCTCCTGATCGAATACATCGTCGGCTCCGGCCTCGCGAGTGGCGCCTGAGCGTCGCGCTGCTCTGACAGCCATGGTGCTACCGTTTCGCGTTCGTCAATCCCTGCACTGGCTGGTTCTTGCAGTATCCCTGTGTGGCACCGTGCTGGCTACCTGGATATCTCATGCAGATGGCCAGGATGCATCGACGCGCTATTTCGATGAACTGGTCAATCGCAAGATCCGTGAACTCGGTGATGGCGTCGGCGCCATCGAACAGCACCTGTTTAGCGCCGCCGGACTGTTCGGCATGGGCGAACCTACGGCGGCGCAATGGCAATCATTCGCTGCGGGCCTCACGCGCAAGGAGGTACCGCCCAGCCTGGTGGAACTGGGTTATGCCAGGATCAGCACGGGGGACACCGGCGGGACTACCGGCGCCAGGGCCGCGGCTGCGAATGCCACAAACCCAGACTCGTCTGCCGTCACGCGGAGGGCAGTCGCTGCGTTGGCAGCCCCCGCCGGTTCGGCAGAAATTCGTCTGATCGCCTCCCTAGGCGGCGAAGCGTTTTCCGTACTCGGCGCAGTGTTGGGCGCGCGCGCCGAGGTGGCCGACGCAATGACGCGTGCGGCAGGTGATGCTTTGCCTGCCTTAAGCAGAAAAATGGATGGCATGCCAGGACGGGCAGGCCGTGGGCCCGGTGCACTATTGGTGCTGCCGGTGCTTGATGGCGGGCGCGTTACGGGTTACGTATTCGCGGCCCTGCGTCTGGATGAACTGGCGGCGCAGGTCGCGCGCGCCGACGCGGGGTACTTCCGGTTGCGTGCGTATGAGGGGCGCAAGGTAGACACCACCAGCATGATCTTTGCGCCCACCCAGGGCGAGACCCCGGCACGCTTCGCCAAAACCACCACGGCAGTGCTTGACGGGCAGGTGTGGACCCTGGTATTCGAGTCTACCGATGCGCTCGACGCGCTGCTCGCGACACAGCGGCCGTGGTGGATTTTCAGCGGCGGCTTGCTCGGTTCTCTCCTCCTGTTCGGCTTGGCCTGGTCGCTGATGCGCACGCGCCGCCGCGCCAATGAAATCGCCGAGCGCATGACGCGCGAGCTGTCGGATCAGAAAAAATTCAGCGATGACCTGGTCGAGCTCAATCCCAATCCGATGTTCCGCAAGGATGTTGATGGCCGCTATGTCAGCTTCAACCGCGCGTGGGAGCGACTCACCGGGCGCCAACGCGGCGACTGGATCGGCAAGCGCAACCAGGATCTGCATCAGGAAGACCTGACCGAGCGTTACCTCGAGCAGGATCGCGAACTGATCACCCATCCAGACCGGGTTGACCGGCAGGAAACCAAGATCACTGCAGTGGATGGCCGCGTGATCGACGTGATTGTGAGCAAGGCGGCGGTGCGCCGCGCCGATGGTACGGCTGAGGGCATTATCGGCACCATTACTGATTTTTCTGAAACCAAGCGACTTGCTGAAGAACTTGCCGTGCAGCGCGAACTGCTCGAGTTGGTCAACCAATCCGCTCAGGCGGGAGTGTGGGATCGTGATCTGGTCGGCAAGCGTTCGTATTTTTCGCCCCGTTACTGCGAGATGCTGGGCTTTCCGCCCGGCACCGACCTTGGGCCAATGGTGGCGCGCGGCGACATGCTGCACCCCGACGATAAGGACCGGGCCGATGCCGCGCGTGAGGCGCATTTTGCGCGCCGTGCGCCGTACTTTAGCTGTGAATACCGCCTGCGCCGTGCCGATGGCAGCTATCTGTGGGTGATGGGGCGCGGCCTCGCGGCGTTCGGTGCGAATGGCGCTCCGCAGCGGTTTACCGGGTCAATTGTCGATATTGCCGAGCGCAAGGAAGCCGAAATTGCGTTGACCGGGGCCAACGCGCGCGCCCTCGATGCGGCGCAGGCGAAGTCAGCATTTCTGGCCACCATGAGTCACGAAATCCGCACGCCACTCAATGGCGTGCTGGGGTCGGCCGGCTTGCTGCTCGACACCCCGCTTAACGCCGAGCAGCGCGATTTTGTCGAGACCATTCACCTCTCGGGCGATCAATTGCTGGTGGTGATCAACGACATCCTCGATTTTTCGAAAATCGAGTCAGGTCATATGGAACTCGAAGACGTGCCGCTTGAACTGTCCGGCATGATCGAGGATGTGTTTGAATTGCTGGGAGAGCGCGCGCGCCGGCAGAATCTAGAGCTGCTCTACGAAATTGCACCCGACGTACCACCCTTCATCACCGGCGACATCACGCGCTTGCGTCAGGTGCTGATCAATCTGGTGGGAAATTCCCTCAAGTTCACCGAGCAGGGTGAAGTACGCATCGAATGCCATCTGGTACAGCGCTCCGCGGACGCCATGACCCTGCATTTCTCTGTGCATGACACCGGCATTGGCATCCCGGCCGACAAGATTGAACGTCTGTTCAGCCCTTTCACCCAGGTTGATGCGTCGACCACGCGCAAGTATGGCGGTACCGGTCTGGGACTGGCAATCTGCCGCCGTCTGGTCGAATTGATGGGTGGCCTGATTGAAGTGCACAGCGAGCTTGGCAAAGGCACGGTGTTTTCCTTCACGATCGGCACGCGCGCGGTGGACCGCGCAGCACCACACCGGCGCATTCGTGACACGGGATTGTTGCCACACCAAGTGTTGCTGGTAGACGACTATCCGCCCAACCTGCGCATCCTCGCGGCGCAGTGCGCCGGCTGGGGCCTCGCCACCACGTCGGCCGACAGTGCGCCACAGGCACTGCAATTGATTGAGGATGCACATGCCGCCGGCAATCCATTTTCCGGCGTGATCTCTGATATGGCCATGCCTGACATGGACGGGCTTGATCTCGCGGCGGCCATCAGCGCACATTGCGAACGGTATCGTGTGGCGTTGCCCGTAGTGATCCTGTCCTCCGCCCCGCGTGCTGAAGCGCTGCAGGGGCGCGTGGTGCCGGAGACCTGGGTGTGTGCGTATCTGATGAAGCCGGCACGGCGGTCGCAAATCTTTAACGCCCTGCAGGATGCATTGGCGCCTGACCGGTCGTTTGAATGGCAGGAGGACGTGAAAGTGTCCAAGCGTGACGCGCCGCTGGCGGCGCAGACCGGCACCCTGCTCATGCTGCTGGCTGAAGACAACGACGTCAACGCCAAATTGGCCGGCAAGATGCTCGAACGCCTCGGTCGTAGCGCATCGCGCGTTGCCGACGGTTTGGCGGCGGTGGAGGCAGCCCTGTCGCACTCCTACGATTGCGTGTTGATGGATGTACAAATGCCCGGTATCGACGGGCTTGAGGCCACGCGCCGCATCCGTGCCGGGGTCGATCTGGCGCGCCAACCCTACATCATTGCGATGACCGCCAACGCGATGGCAGGTGACCGCGAAGCCTGTCTCAATGCCGGCATGGACGACTATGTGTCCAAACCGATCCAGATGCGTACGCTGGCCGAAGCGCTCGCGCGTGCGGCGCAGTTCAAAGCACGGCGCGACGAAACCTATCCGCAGGCTGCCCGCGAGATCGCGTCGCCGTCTATCGAGTCGTCCTTGGACGCTGCGCCATCCACTAGTGCGGACCAGAGCGCAGCAGGATCCGCAAGTGCTGCGGCTTCCCCATCGACTGACGACGGCTCACCGTATGCCGCTTCGCCGGCATTGCCCGGAGACCTGCTGGACATGGATCAGGTGGGCGAGCTGATCGCCCTCGATGACACCCTCGGCGTGTTGTCCGAGTTCACCGGCATGTACCGCGAGCAGGCCCCCGGGCATATTGCTGCGATACGTCATGCCTTTGCAGCCGGCGATCTGGAAGCACTCTCGCGTGCCGCGCACACACTCAAGGGGTCGAGCGCCAACCTGGGCGTCAAACAGGTGGCAGAGACAGCACGCCAGCTGGAACACGCCGGCCGCGCCAATGAGGCGGCCGGCATACCGGGCTGGATCGCGGAACTCGATGGCCGCTATGAAGAAGCGTGCAACGCGTTGCAGGCTTTGGTCGATGCAAAGGGTCAGGGTCCCCAGACCTGACGAGCGGCAAACTCGCCGCGCGCTGCGTTGCGGCCATTACTTGAAATCACCCGCTTTGACCAGGCTCAAGCGGGCCGGGTCGATGTGCTTGACGAATGCGGCGTGCGCGGTGGCAGGTGTGACTGCCTTGAGTTGCGCTTCCTGCGCTGCATCCCAGTCATAGGTGCGGCCATAGTACAGGTCTGAAGCGAGTTTGCCGGCCAGCCCCATGTCGGAGGCGCGGCTCAAACGGCGTGATTGGAGAATGGCATCCTTGGCTTTCGACACTTCGTCAGTCGTGAAGCCATCACGCCGTGCGCGCTCAAGCTCTTCGCGAAAAGCCGCTTCCACGCGCGCACGGTTCTGCGGCGCGTAGATGGCGGAAGCGCTCCAGCGGCTCTCGCGATCCAGCAACGCCACCGACAGTCCGCTACCCACCGAGTAAGAGAGACCGTCTTTTTCGCGAATACGTTTGGCGAGGCGCGCGTCGATCGAGCCACCGAACAAATAATTGGCCAGCACAAGAGCCGGATAATCGGCATCGTCATCGCGCAGGTCGAGCGGAATCACCGCACGCAGGGTGGCGTTGGCTTTGTCCGGCGTTACGATTTCGCTCACCAGCGGTGGTGCCTCGCGGGTTTTGGCCGGGATGCGCACATAGGGTGCGCCGCGCGCCACCTTGCCGAACAGTTCGATCAGCAGGGCGCGTACCTTGTCAGCCTCGAAATCGCCGGCGATGGCCATTTGCGCCTGGGCCAGCCCGAAGAAGTCTTCGTAGCAGCGGCGCGCATCGGCCAGCGTGACGCGACGTGCGTCCTCCAGCTGCTCATCGATGGTTGCTGCGTAATTCCAGTGCCCGCGTGGATGCGGGTTGAGATGACGTGAGAGTGCGATACTGGAAAGCGTGGCAGGCTCGGTGCGTCCCGACTCGATACCGGCAAGCCACTGTCGTTTGAGTTGCTCGAACTCGTCATTGTCAAAGCGTGGCTCGGTCAAAATCTCTGCCATCAGACGCAGGCTGTCCTCGAGCCGCGCCGTTGGCACTTCGACACTGGCGCCGCCACCTCCGACCGACAGATTGGTGCGCAGTGCGGTGATGGCGTTGCGAATCTCTTCGCGGGTCTTCGAGCGAGTGCCGCGCATCAGCATGGCGCCCGCATAGCCGCAGGCCTGCGCCCGGCCAAACTTGGATTGTTCGGTGCCGTACTGAAAAGACAGCGTACCGCTGACCATGCCGCCACGCGACTTCTTCGGCAGAAACGCGACCTTCATGCCATTGGGCATGGTGAAGCGCGCAGTACGCGCCTCGATGTTGGCCGGGATGGGATCAAACACCTCGCCGCCGCCAATGCCGGGCGGGCCCGCAAAGTCTTTCAGTGCGGCCGCGAGATCAGGGCGTACCGGGAGTGTCGCGCGTTGCGGTATCTGGTCAACCGGATCAAACTGGCCAACGGTGCGATTGGACGGAATCAGGTAGGTGCGCGCCGCCTGATTGACCGCGTCGCCAGTGACGGCATTGATGTAATCGCGATAGCGGAAAAACCAGCGCCAGTCGCCCAGTGCGATCCACTCGGTCAGGCCGGTGGCAAACGAATGGGTCTTGGTGAGCGACACGTCCATCTGCGTCAGGATGCGTTGCTTGGCGCGTTCGACTTCGTCCGCGCGTACCGGATCTGCCGCCAGACCTTCGATGGTCTTGAGCAGGGCTTCGCGCATTGGCGCGGCGGCGGCGCTCTTGGGCGCCGATGCTGCAAAACGCAGGCCGCCGCGTTCGGCCAGCATGATGTCGGTGCCCGACACACCGGTGGCGATCTTGGTTTCGACCAGCGCCTTGTGCAGTCGTCCGGTCGGCGTGTCCCCCAGTACCAGTGCGAGCACGTCTACGGCTGCGAAATCGGGGTGGGTTCCGGCCGGTGCGTGATAGAACGCCATCACGATGCGGTTTTCGCCGGTACGGGACAGACGCACGTCACGCTCGCCATCCTGTGGCGCATCGTCGGTGTAGGTGCGTTGCAGCGTGCGTGTGGGCTTGGGCAATGCGCCGAAATGCTGGTTGACCAGGGCCAGAGTGGCTTCGCGGTCGAAATCGCCGGCGATCACCAGCACCGCATTGTCGGGCTGGTAATAGGCGCGGTAGAACGCCTGCAGGCGCTCGATTGGCACATTCTCGATGTCGGTGCGGTTGCCAATGGTCGGGCGGCCGTAGTTGTGCCATTGAAAGGCGATGCGCGCGATCTTTTGCGCCAGCACACCGCCGACATTGTTTTCGCCATTTTCGAACTCGTTGCGCACCACCGTCATTTCGCTGTCGAGGTCGGCACGCGAAATGTGCGAATTGACCATGCGGTCGGCTTCGAGTTCGAGCGCCCAGGCGAGGTTGGCGCGGCTTGATTCAAAAGTCAAAAAATAATTGGTGCGGTCAAAGTAGGTAGTACCGTTCCAGCGCGCGCCGCGCGCGGTGAATTCGGCCTTGATGTCCGGGTGCTTGGGCGTGCCTTTGAATACCAGATGCTCGAGCAGATGCGCCATGCCGGCTTCGCCATAGCCTTCATGGCGCGAACCGACCAGATAGGTGATGTTGGTGGTGATCAAAGGTTGCGAGCGGTCCTCCATGAGCAGCACTTTGAAGCCATTGGCCAGCTGCACCTCTTCGATGCCGCCCATCCTGGGGCCGGCACTCATGCCGGCGGGCAGTTGCGCAAATGCAGGAGCATGCAGCCCGATTGCGAGCACCGACCCGGCAAGCGCCCGGAGAATCCAGTACAGGGAAAGTGTGGCGAGGCGTGTCATGGGGCGGGGCCGGTGGGTAAAATGAAAAAATGAATACGACAGGGAAATGCCGCGCGGGCAAGATGCAAACATCATGAGCAAGGCGTTCACCAAAGAGCGTGACGGTGACGAGGGCAGTGGCGACGACGAAGAGGAAATCGGCGCACCAAAGCTGCCGGCAGGCACGAAGAATTACATCACACCGCAAGGTTATGCGCGTTTGAGGGCGGAGTTCGATGAATTGTTCCGCGTCGAGCGGCCTAAATTGGTCGAGACCATCACCTGGGCCGCATCCAACGGCGACCGCTCGGAAAACGGCGACTATATCTACGGCAAGCGCCGCTTGCGTCAGATCGACAGCCGCATCCGGTTTTTGTCCAAACGTCTTGAAGCGGCCGAGGTGGTGGACCCGGCACGCCAGGAAAATGCCGAACAGATTTTTTTTGGCGCTATTGTCAGCTATGCCCTCGCCAGCGGGGGCGAGCAGACGGTTCAGATTGTCGGCGTCGATGAGGCCGACCCGCACAACGGCCGCATCAGCTGGATTTCGCCGGTGGCGCGCGCTTTGCTCAAGGCACGCGAGGGCGACCTCGTGCACCTGATGACGCCGGCCGGGCGCGAAGAACTGGAAGTGTTAAGAATCGAATATGGCCCGGGCGGGTAGCCGGAGAGTCCCAACCAGAGCGAGTCTTACGGGCCATGCGGCCAGAAGCCGCGCACGTCCAGGTCTTTGCAGCCATTTTCGTCGGGGGCGCACCAATCGGTAGGCCACGCCGACGTTCAGACCAACAGTAACGAGTGCATTCACGCAGTTTTCTCGGGAGGCATCATGCATTTTCTGGTTATCAGCACCCCAGCACCCATTTCTCCGTCGGCCGCGCGCGGCGGGCAAAAAAAATGGTGGGAGTGGATCAACGATCTCGCCGCCAAGGGCGTCGCCTAGCACATCTACACCAAGCTCGGGCGTGGCGCGGTCATCATTTTTGAT
>JANLTL010000035.1:0-10679 GCA_031362905.1 Burkholderiales bacterium
AAAGGAATGCCACGCGCCTGACACAAGGCCGCAAGCTCATTCTCGGGCACCGCTGCCGTGAAGCCTTGCACGATGAAGTTGCTGGTGTGCGCCTTCATCACCAGCGCGGTCTTGGCATGGATTGCGTTCGCGTAATCGGCCAGGTGGGTGCGATTGGTGGTGCCCACTTCGATGAGCTTGCAGCCCGCGCGCGCCATGATGTCGGGGAGGCGGAACGCACCGCCGATCTCGATCAGCTCACCGCGTGACACCGGCACCTCGCGCTTGTTGGCCAGTGCATTGAGGACCAGCAGCACCGCAGCAGCATTGTTGTTGACCACTGTCGCCGCTTCGGCACCCGTGAGACGTTTGATCAGCGCTTCGATATGATCGTCGCGGTCACCGCGCTTGCCGGTGTCCAGGTCGAACTCAAGATTGCTTGCGCCACTGGCCACCGCAGCAATTGCATCAAGCGCCTCGCGCGGCAGCGGCGCGCGACCGAGATTGGTGTGCAGCACGGTGCCGGTAAGGTTGAACACCGGCCGCAGGCTGGGGGCAAAAAGCAGTTCCAGCCGCGCGCCCGCGCAGCCGAGGATGTCGGCTTCGCTGTCCTCGACTGTATTCGATCTCGCCCGCAGCCGCGCACGGCGCTCGTCGAGTTCCGCGCGGATGGCGTCAATCAGCGCCGCCCGGCCGAAGCGGCCGGCCAGCGCAATCGCGCTCGCGTGATTGGCAAGCCGGTCCACCGACGGCAGGCGCAGCGATGTCATCGCGGCGGGCAGACGGGAAGGCGGGACGAGCGTGGGAGGCATGGCAAGTCGGTATCAGCGAAGGACTGGCGGGCGCAGCCGCCGTATTCTATTTTGACGCAAGCTACTTCGGTATGACCGGCTTTGGCGTCACGAGGGTGAGTTGCGGAAAATACGAAGTGAAACGTGCGGTATCACGCGTCAGCACGGGGCAACCCAGATCCGCAGCCTGCGCGGCAATCAGAAAGTCCGCCAGCAAGCCGGCGCGTGTGCCTGCCCGTTTGCGATAAAGCGTGCGTGCGCGGCCGGCCAGATAGAGGGCGCTGCGTGTCAGCGGACGCAACTGCAGGACGGCAGCATGGAAGAACTGCTCCAATGCTTCGATGCTGTCAAAGCCGGTTGCCAGCTCGGCATAAATGATGCCGTTGACGATGAGCGGCCCGCGCGCGCCCCAAAGGTCGAGTTGTGCTGCCGACCAGTCTTGCCAGTTCACATCGCCGCTGGCAACGTCAATCAGCACGCAGGTGTCGACAACGATCACCGCTTGCCTGCGCCGGTTGCCGGCGTGGCTCGTTGCGCCGGCGCTTTGGCGATGCGCACCGTACTCAGCCTGGCCGCCGGCGGCGCACTGCGCTTCGCTCCTTGATGTGCGGGCGCCGTCAGCGCAAACCCCGGGTCACGCCCGTCTTCATCGTAACCGCGCAGCCAGCCCATGATCTCATTGGTTGACTTGACGCCCGCAGTAACCCAGCCATTGCGATTGCTGCCTTTGAGTTTGTCAAAGCGGCTGGCTGCCGCCTTGGCCGGCGCCCGCCGCTTGACGGCCGGCAGAATCGCCACGCCGCCGCCTTCGGTGTAGGCAAAGCGCACCGGCGCGCCTGCGGCGAGCCCAAGATGGTCACGCATCGCCTTCGGAATGGTGACCTGCCCCTTGACGGTGAGATTGGTTTGCATGTCTGGCTCCGTAGTATTACTCCAGAAACATTGTATTACCAATCTGACCGGCACCCTGCCCGGCTGGCCATTGCGCACTCTCGTCAGCGTGTCTGCCGCAACGACGGACCAGGCCGGTTTTTCCGTCTATCGAGACACCGGGAATCGCCGCTGCCGAAACCGGCTCTTCGACCAATGCCAGACTCGGCCCCTGGGGACGCTAAGCCTTGCTCGGCAACTCCGCCGTCGCATGCCCATGAATCGACAACTCGCCATCCTGGTTGTTGCCGATGAGCGCGAACTCGACCAGCTTCTTGCCGTCCTTCACATATTTCTTGGTCACGCTGCCGTCGATGTAGAGCGTGTCGCCTTCGGGGTTGTGACGGCGGATTTGCGTGTAGAGCTTGCGCAACTCGCCGTCATCGCCAATCCAGTTGGTCACTGCGTGCGAGAGCCATGAGCAGCGCTCCGGGCCGTAGTCGTAGGCGCCGGGCGCGCCGACCTTGTGGGCAAACTCCTCTTCCCAGTGCACACGCTCGGGGCAGTCAGGCACACCGTAGCGATTCTTGATGCCGGTGTTGGGATGCTTGGAGATCATCTTGTAGGCGAGCTTGTGGGCGCGAATGTAGAGGCCGCCCCAGCCCTGCGTGTAGCAGATGAACCCGGTCACCGTCATCGGCCCCTTCACCATGGTCGGCAGCTTGTCGCCTTCGTTAACGTCTTCCCAATAGCGCGGCGTGCTGCCGCGAATTTCTTCCTTCGCGTACAGGTCGTAAATCTTGTCCATCTCATCCTGTGTGTAGACCTTGCGGCTTTTTCCCTTCATGTGGTCGTACTTGGTGCCTGACTCGCGCGCCATGTCGCGGTCGGTGCGAAAGCACCAGGAGTCGGCGGCCGCCAGTTGCGTGCCGGTCTCGTCGAAAAAATCGACGTGGTAAATCTGCTGGATCGAGCGGCCGGCGAATTTCGTCTTGTGCTCGATCAGGTCCTTGAGATACGCCACGGTGGAGATCTGCGCGTTGCGGCGGATCGGACTCATCCAGTTGAAGTCGGTGCCGGCGAACATGGCATGCACGCCGGGCAGGCCGCCGACATAGCCGCTGATGATGCGGCTGCACGCGAAGATAAACGAAGGCGGCGCGATCATGCCGCCGTAGCGCGTGGTCTTGCTGTAATCAGGGTCACACCAGAGTGGATTGTCATCGCCGATGCCGTGCGCGTAGTGGCGGATGTTGTCGCGCGTCGCCTCGTAACACCAGGGTTCGAGCGTGTTTTCAATTTTGACGCCGATACGTTTGCGCAGATCATCAAGGGCCGCTTCGTTGATGCCGACAAATTCGCGTTGCAGGGTTTCCGACATGATTACTCCGGTGGGTGAGACGACTGAGAATTCAGTGAATGGGCTTGTGATGATTACGCTGTGGCTTGGAGTGCCTGCGCTGCCTGGTCGCGCAGCACCTTGCGATTGATTTTGCCGGCTGGTGTTTTTGGCAGTGAGTTGACAAATTCGATCTGGCGCGGGTACTCGTGCTGTGACAACTGCTTTTTCATGAAGGCCTGAAGATCGGCCTCCAGAGCGGCTTGTGGGGCGATTGCCGTCGTGGCAAGGTTTGGCGCAGGGTCCGGGCTGCGCGCAACGATGTACGCACGCACCACCTGGCCGCGCAGGGCATCGGGCACGCCGATCACCGCCGCTTCGAGCACGGCTGGATGTTTCATCAGGCTGTTTTCAATTTCAACCGCACTCATGGTCCAACCCGCCGAGATGATCACGTCATCCGAGCGGCCCTCGTGAAAAAAGTAGCCCTCATCATCGACGCGGCCCCGGTCTTTCACGAAGAACCATTCGCCCTTGCGCTTGACCGCAATCTCGCCCGACTCACCCGCCGGTTTGGCCTTGCCGTCGCGGTCGATCACGGCGACTTCGATGCCTGGCGCGGGCTTGCCGAGGGCGCCGGGCTTGACGCGGTAATCATCGAAGCCGGGATAGTTCACGATCAACACGCCTACTTCGGTCGAGCCATACATGCTGCAGGCCGGGCTGCCGAGCGTGCGCTCGGCCCAGGCGGCGGTCTCGTCATCGATCGGCTCGCCGGTGAAGGACATCTTCGGAATACGCAAGCGGCCAGGTTCGAGCAGCTTGGCGTTGCGGATCATCCGGTAGACCGTGGCAGCGGCGGCGAAGTTGTCGATCTGCAGTTCACCCAGCGCTTCGACAATGCGCGCCGCATCAAACTTGCCCGAATAGCTGCCGATGTGAATGCCAAGCGCCAGCGGCGCAATCGTGCCGTGCCACAGGCCGTGGCCCCAGGCGGGGGACGAGGGGCAAAAGTAATGGTCGCCGGGGCGTAAGCCAATGCCGTAGAGCGCTGCGATCATCAGGGTGACCACGGCGCGATGTGAATGCTTGACGGCTTCAGGCAGCTCGCGCGTGGTGCCCGAGGTGTACTGAAACACTGCGAGATCACTGGCGCGGGTGTCGGACGTGAAGCCGGGACTTTGCGCCGCCAGCTCGGCCCAGAATGCCGCATTGACGCGCATGACTTCGGTGTCGCCAAATGGCCCGGTGATCGCGGAATCTTCCGCCACCAGAAGCAGGCGCGGCTTACAGTCATTGACCCGCAGCGCCAGACCTTCCGGCCCGAACAGCGTGAACAGCGGCACACCGATGGCCCCTCGTTTGACCGCGCCAAACAGTGCTACATAAAAACCCAGCGACGGCTCCAGCATTACGGCAACGCGGTCGCCCTTGCCAATGCCACGCTTGACCAGCCAGTTGGCAAAGCATCCGGTGAGCTCGGCCAGCTGGGCAAAGCTGTGATGTTCAAGACGGCCATCGGCAAACTTGATGCTCACCGCCGTGCCGCGCGCGCGATGGCGATCGAGGCATTCGTGCGCGAGGTTCATGCGTTCGGCAGCGCCGTCGAACAGCTCCCACAGGCGCGGCCACGAGAACGTGGCGAGGGCTTCGGTGTGCGAGCGCAACGCCGTGATGGTGGTTGCCGGGGCTTCAGGGGCCGCGCCCTTTGCGGGGTCAGCACCAGCCGTCCTCATTGCCGCTGCCGCGGTCATTTGCTCCCTTTTCCGGTTTTGCGTTGCGTGACGACGGCGCCGGCCGCCACCAGGGCTTCGATGTCGGCCGTGCTGTACCCGGCAGCGCCGAGCACTTCGCCGGTGTGTTGCGCAAAGCGCGGCGGTGCTTTGGTTACCGCGCCAGGCGTGCGCGCGAGCTTGATGGGCACGCCCAGCACCGAAGCACCGTCAATCTCCACTTTCATTTTGCGGTGCGCAGTATGTGCGTGCTGCACCGCCTGATCCACTGTCTGCACCGGCCCGGCCGGCACGCCGGCCGCCATCAGTTTCTCGCACAGAGGCGCGGAATCAAATTGCCCCAACGCGGCCTCAATCGCGTCGCGCATCGCGGCGCGATTGGCCATGCGTGCGCGGCCATCGCAAAAGCGCGCATCACTATTCCACTCCGGTTTGCCAATGGCGGTGCTGAATTTGCGAAACTGCACATCGTTGACCACGCCAAGAAAAATCTCGCCATCCCGCGCGCTGTATTTGTCGTAAGGCGAGATGTTGGGGTGGCCGCTGCCGGTACGCTGCGGCACCTTGTTGGAGGCCATCCAGTTGACGGCATGCGGAATCAGCAGGCTCATGGCGGTGTCGTACAGACAGGCCTCGACCAGTTGGCCCTTGCCCGAGCGTGTGCGCTCGGCGAGCGCGGTCATCACGCCAAAGGCCGAATGCAGGCCGGTCACGATATCGACCAGCGGAATGCCGATGCGCGTCGCGCCGCCGCCGGCATCGCCGTTGATGCTCATCAGCCCGCCCATCGCCTGCAACACCGCGTCGTAACCGGGCAAGTTGCCGAGCGGCCCATCGAGGCCGAAGCCGGTGACGCGGCAATACACCAGACGCGGAAAGCGCGGCGCCAGTACGTCCTGGTATCCGAGGCCCCACTTTTCCATCGTGCCCGGCAGGAAATTCTCGATCAGCACATCGGCATCGTCGAGCAGACGCAGCAACACTTCGCGCGCTTGCGGTTGGTTCAGATCGAGCGAGATCGCCTGCTTGTTGCGGTTGATGCTCATGAAATAGGCTGCGTCATCGCCCACAAAAGGCGGGCCAAGCACGCGCGTCTCGTCGCCTTGCGGCGGCTCGATCTTGAGCACCGAAGCACCTTGGTCGCCCAACATCTGCGCGCAGTAGGGGCCGGCCAGCACGCGTGAGAGGTCGAGTACCCGCAGCCCTGCGAGGGCGCCGCTGGTGCCGGTCGCATTGGCCGCGTTGGTGCTAGCTGGGGACATGGACAGATCGGACGAATCGGGTCGAGGCCATGATGGTGCCCCAGAGTGTGCGCGTACAGGGCATCCGCGTGCATCGCTGTTTTACTATGTAAAAATTGCAATCCCTCTCTGCGAGACTCGTCCGCCATGCCAACCCCGCCGGTTCGCGGTACCCAAAGCATCGCCCGCGCCGCCACGCTGCTCAGAGCCGTCGCGGCACGGCCCCAGCAAGGCTGGCGCCTGACTGACATCGCAGCGCACTGCGGCTTTGACAAAGGCAGCGCGCACCGCATGCTGGCGGGTCTCACGCGCGAACGCATGATCACGCAGCGCGCCGGCGACCGCCACTACCTGCCCGGGCCGTTGCTGTTTGAGCTCGGTCTGGGGGTGACGCATCTCGGCGACTTTCGCGCACGCGCGCAGCCGGCGCTGGCGCGCATCGCCCGCACCGCGCCCGGCGTGGCCTTTCTGTACTTCTTGAGCGGCGAGGAGTTTGTCTGCGCCGCGCGTGTCGGTCCGAATACGCTCAAGGGTCTGTCAATCGAGGTGGGCACGCGCCGTCCGCTGGCGGTGGCCGCCGGCGGTGTGGCGCTGCTGCTCGCCCTGCCCGAGCGTGAACAGCGGGCAGTGATCGCAGCCAACCTGCGCCAGATCGCGTCCTGGGGCGCGGAGCGCCGCCGCGCGGTACAGACCATGCTGCGCCGTTCACGGCGCGCCGGCTATGCGCTCAACCTCGCTGATGTGGTGCCGGGAATCCATTCGATTGCAGTACCGCTGCGTGATGCGGCCGGGCGCAGCTTTGCGGCGCTCAGCGTCAGCGGCGCAGCCGAAACCCTGCCGCGTGCGCAGCTCGATGCATGGGCCGGGGTGTTGCGCCGGGAAGCGCTCGAACTGGAGCGGGGGTGGGTGGAGCGGCCGGTTTAGGAGGAGCCGCTCAACGCTTCCGGGCCCGATGCCCGCAGAAGCGCTCCAGGAGCGGCTCTGCGCAGGCATGGTGCCACGCGGCCCTATTCATGCGCTTCTCGGCGTGGTGCCTGATTCATGTTTGCGCGCTGGGCCAATTCCGCTTTTTGCACCTTGCCCGATGAATTGCGCGGCAAGGCATCGAGCACTTCAATCAAGCGCGGCTGCTTGTAGGGTGCGAGATGCTCGGCGCACCAGGCGCGCAAGACATCAACCGGGTTCACCGGCGCATCCGGATTGAGCACAACGAAGGCCGCGATCTCCTCGCCGCGCTGGGCGGCAGCAACGCCCGTCACTGCTGCGTCGTGCACTGCAGGGTGGGCGCGCAGAACGGCTTCGATTTCTTCCGGGTAGATATTGATGCCGCCCCGGATGATCATGTCCTTGGCGCGCCCAGCGAGCGTCAGAAAGCCCTCTGCATCGAGGCGTGCAAGATCGCCGGGATAAAACCAGCCTTCGTAAAACGCGTCGTTCGAGGCCGCATCGTCGCGATAAAAGCCGGTGGCGCAACCGGGGCTGCGGTAGCGCAGGCGGCCTACGCTGTCCGGCGGCAGCACTTGATGCGCGTCATCGACGATCTGCACTTCAACGCCATGCACGGCGCGCCCGACTGAATCGGCATGCGCGTCGATGTCGGCGGCGGTGAGCAAGGTTACGCCGCCGCCTTCGGTCGACGCGTAGTACTCGCAAAAATGCGGGTTGAGGTGAGCGCGGATCGCGATCCGCTCGTCACGCATCAGGGGCGCACCACTGGAGAACAAGAGGCGCAAGCCTGTAAGCGCCGCAGCATCGGCACACTCGGCCAGCAGGCGCCGCAGTTGCGTCGGCACCAGAAACAGGGTCGACGCCTGCTCACGCGCGAGCATGTCGAGCAAAGCGGGGGGATCAAACGGCGGCGGCGCCAGCACCACCTTGCCGCCGGCATACAGGGTTGACCAGACAAAGGTACGGCCCGCGCCAAAGTACAGGGGTGTCGCGCACACAAAGCAGTCGTCCGCCACAAAACCGAGGTTGATCCAGTGGGTGCGAAAACGCGCGAGGAAGTGCGCATGCGTGATGCGTGGCCCTTTGGGGCGGCCGGTGGTGCCGGATGACAGCGAAACCAGCAGCGGCGTCGCACCGCCCGGTGCGACTACGCAGTCGGCTTGCGCGGCGGCGGCGGCACGCGACCATGCCTCGTCGATCGTCAGATTGCGCGTACCGGCAATCGCGTGCCCTGCTTCCACCAACACGCAGTCCGCGCCAAAGTGGGTGGCCACGCGCTCCTGTTCGCCCATGGTCCAGCGGTGATCAAGCGGCAGCAGCACTGCACCAATGCGCGCCAGCGCCAGCATCACGACGACGTGGGTGGCGTGATCACCCAGGGCCACGCCGATCAGCTGCCCCGGCGCAATGCCCGCCACACGCAATTGCGTGGCGGTACCGGCAATGCGCAGCACCAGTTGCGCGTGGGTCAGGCGCAATGCCCCATCGATCAGGGCTTCGGCATCGGGCCGCGTGTGCGCATGCTGGTCCTGCGCCGCGACAAGGTTGGCCGCCGCGTCGACCGGTGCCTGGATCACAGTTTGTACAAGCGCAGAGCGTTGTCGCGCAGCACCTTGCGCCGCACCTCGGGCTTGAGCGCAATCGCGTCGAAATCGGTGCGCGTGCGCTCGAACGGCAGCACCGGAAAATCGGTGCCGAAGAGCACCTTGTCCTGACCGTAACTGTTCATGTACTGGACGAAGGCGTCGGGCCAATACGAGGGCCGGTGCGCATCGCAGCCGATGTAGATGTTGGCATGCTTCCATGCCATCGCGATCATTTCGTCGGTCCACGGAATGCCGACGTGGATGCCAACGATCTTGAGCTCGGGAAAGTCGCACGCCACGGTATCGAGCGTGATCGGCCGCCCCGTGCTGCGCCGCGGATAGGACGCGTCATAGACCATCGACTGCCCGACCTGCATCTGGATCGGAACATCGAGTTCGACACACTTGGCATAGAACGGGTAGTAGCGCGCGTGATCGGGCGGCAACTCAAACCAGTGTGGATAGGTGTGGGCACCGATGAAACCGTATTCGCGCACCGCATGTTCAAGCGCGCGCACGCCCGCCATGCCCTCGGTGGGGTCCACCCCGGCGAGGCCGGAGAAGCGCGACGGGTGCTTCTGCACGGCGTCGGCCACCAGTGCATAGGGCACGTGATAGCAGGTCGGGTGATAGGAGACGCCGACCTTGGCGGCGATCAGGAAGGCACGCTCGGTGCCGGCCGCGTCCATGCGCGCGAGCATGTCGTCCAGGCTGACCGGTGCGAAGCTCTGCGACGCGACGCGCATCTTGTCGACATAGAACTTCGTGCGATCCGGCTGCAAGGCCAGTGCTTCGGCGGTGCGGATGTTGACGACCGCGTCGATCGCCTGGATGTCGTACTTCATGTCAAGCCCTGCATGTCAATTTCACGTTTCATTCTCTTGATTTCAATCCCAGGTTGCGCCGGTCTTTTTCACGATGCGCCCCCAACGCTCATGCTCGGAGAGGGCATAGGTGCGGATCTGCTCAAGCGATGTGGGCGCGGGTTCGATGTTGGCATCGCGCAGGCGCTGCTGCACGTCGGGCGCATTGAGCGCACGTTGAATCTCGCGGTTTAGTATCTCGAGCACATCGCGCGGCACCGCCGACGCAGTGAAGATGGTGAACCAGACGCTGATGTCGAAATCCTTGTAGCCGGCTTCGATCATGGTCGGGACATCGGGCAGCTGGGTGGCGCGCTTGGCTGTCGTCACTGCGAGCGCGCGCAGTTTTCCCGAGCGAATGTGCGGCAACACGCCGGCGAGGTTGGAGGTCATCACCGGCACGCGCCCGCCGATCACGTCCTGCAGCGCCGGCACGTCGCCCTTGTAGGGCACGTGCGTCATGCTGATGCCGGCGGCGTCGTTGAGCAGTTCACCGGCAAGGTGCAGGGACGTGCCTTGCCCCGGCGAGGCATAGGCCAGCGGCTGCTTTTTCGCCTGCGCCACCAGCTCGGCGATGTTCTTGGCCGGAAACTCGGCGTTGACCACGATCACGTTCGGGATGATGCCTACCATCGAGATCTGCGTCAGGTCCTTGAGCGCGTCGTAGGGCAGCTTCTTGGTCAGGTGGGGATTGATCGCAAAGCTATTGGTCGCCGAGATGCCGATGGTGTACCCATCGGCCGGGGCCTTGGCAACCATCTCGACGCCGATGTTGCCGCCGGCACCGGGCTTGTTGTCCACCACCACCTGCTGCTTCAAACTCTCGGTGAGCTTTTGCGCCACCAGGCGCGCCATCATGTCGGTGGCGCCGCCGGCCGGGTAGGGCACGATCAGGCGTATCTGTTTTGTCGGAAACCCCTGCGCACCTGCTGCCTGCATCAAGCCCCAAAACAACAAACCCCATCCGAGTTTTTTCATCACTGCTCCATGTGCAACAAGGGCGCGGCGCGCGCGTGGCCGCCGGGAAAAGACCTGCATGCTATCGGAAGACGTCCCCGGCGCACTTGGCCCGCACTGGGCCCCGCACTTGCCTTCCTATCCGGCATGCCAACGGGCTATACCACTTCGGTGATCAGCGCGCCGCATCCAGACTCATCAAGCACCCGCATTGCAACTGCCTGGTCATCTGCGGACAGCGCTCCAAACTCCTCACGCAGCCACTTGAGGCATTTGCCCTGATACGGGAACGGGTTCTGCACCCAGGTGCTGCCGTCGATGCTGGTCTCGACCCGCTCTGCGCCGGACTTGAGGGCGCGCGCATTGGCCAGC
>JANLTL010000724.1:0-17688 GCA_031362905.1 Burkholderiales bacterium
GCCGCAAAGCCGTCGCGCCCGCGCAGGCTCGCGGTTGCGCCGGTAAAGATGATGGTTCCGCGTCCACGCGGCAGCATCACCTTCGCGGTTTCCCGACCCATAAGGAAACCCGCAAAGCAAGCCATCTCCCATACTTTTTGATAGACGCGTGACGTTGTCTCCGTGATCGGAAAGCGCACGTTGGCGCCAATATTGAATACCGCGACTTCAATCGGGGCGATTTCTCGCTCGATTTTCTCGATCAGGCTGACCATCTCTTCTTCCTTGCGGGCATCGCTGCCGAATCCGTGCGCCTCGCCTCCGCTTTCACGAATCTGCTGGATCAGGGGCTGCAGCTTCTCTTCGCTGCGCCGCGTAACGCAGGCATGGTAGCCCTCACGCGCAAATCGCCGCGCTATGGCGCCGCCAGTGGCATCGCCAGCGCCGATTACAAGAATTGCCTTTTTATTGTCCATGTTGAACTCCTCTAAAACTGCCGGTTGTCCGCAACGCTGGTTCGCAGTTCAAGATGCCGCTGAATCCTGCGCCATCTTCTTCAAGACGCCTTTGAGCACCTTGCCTGACGGTGCAGCAGGCAAGGGACTTAGAAAGTGCACCTCGGCGGGCACTTTGTAATGCGCCAACCGCTCTCGCAAGTATTGCTGAAGAGTGGCCGCGTCAAGCGCACTTCCTAATCGCTTCTCGACGAAAGCGATGACCTCTTCGTTGTGGCCTGCAGTGCGGCCCACCACCGCCGATTGCACAACATCATTGTGGGAGTTGATCGCCTGCTCCACCTCGACCGGATACACGTTCAAGCCTGATCTAATGATCAGTTCCTTGGTTCTTCCAGCGATATTGAGCGCGCCGTCCGGGTCGGATCGGACCATGTCGCCGGTGTTGAACCATCCCTCCGGATTGATGGCCTCTGTGGTGGCCTTCTGGTCGAGGTAGTAACCCTTCATTAACCCAGGACTTCGTACCCACAGTTCTCCAACGTCTCCAGGGAAAACGTCGTTTCCCGCTCGGTCAACAATGCGCACCGCTACGTCGTCGATGGGCTGACCCACAGCGCAGTCGCTGCGGGGTGCGTCTACGCGCGTTTGTGCGATCGTGGGAGCGCATTCAGTGAGGCCGTACCCGTTGTGCAGTGTATGTCCGAAGGCCGCCTCCACTTCAGCTTTCAGATCCACGGTCATGGGTGACCCTGCTGCAGCAATGAAGCGCAGACGGCCAGGCTTGAATACCTCCCCCGAACTGCGTACCCATTCGAGCAGGCGGGCATACATTGCCGGTACTCCAACAAACACGGTAACGCCTTCTTCAGCCAGCACGCGCGCCGTTTCGGCTGGTGTGAACCGCGGCTCGAACAGCACGGACGCGCCGCCGCTCATCGAGCCGAGGAATTGGGTTGCGATGCCCACAACATGCGCCATTGGTAAAACGCAGTAGCTTCTGTCTTTTGGTGATAGACCGCGCATTCTTGCTGCGGACGTGGCAGTGAACATCAGATTGGCGTGGGTGAGCATTACGCCTTTGGGTGCGCCCGATGTGCCGGACGTGTAGATGATTGCCGCGACCTGTGCGGTTGCGCTGCTCAGGATCGGCTCTACCCAGGTTTCGCTTTCAAGTGGGCCGGCCTGAATTTCTCCGATCCACGGCCAAGTTAACGGCTGCGCATCATGACGTAGGGCGTGCCGGCCAGCGTCACTCGACACCTTGTGGGTGTACAGGACGCGGCGCGGGCGCGAGTGTTCGATGAATACATCGATCTCCCGGTCAGACAGACGCGCATTGGTCAGAATGCTCCAGGCATCCATGCGGCTTAACGCAATCACCAGCACGCCCTGGGCGACGCAGTTCTCGCCTACCACCAGAACCCGGTCACCCGCCCGAACGCCCAAGTGTTTGAGTTGGTTCACTGCTGAGGTGGCTGCCTGGTCCAGCTGGCTATATGTCAATGAGACGCCGGCATCACGCAACGCCGGAGCGTCCGGTTGAGATTCGATCCATTGGTCCAATAACTGGTGAATCCGCGCCAAGCTCCCAGCGTCATGCGCAATCGCTGCCATTTAACTCTCCTGCGGTAAGTTGACGTCTCGAACGCTGTCCTGTGGAAACCGTTGGTGCATGCGGGTTACACAGGATCATCCTGAATTATTCACTTCAGCTCCGCTGTCACCGGCTTTTGTCTTGCTTTCAATCGCGCGGGTCCCCGGCCAGGAAGCAAAGTCGCGGCTTCCTGTTTGACCGCCAGCAGCAATTTGTGTCGGGCGTCATCCATGTTCATGGCCCGAGCGAGCATGACGGCACCCACGCACTGGGAGATCATGCTCCAGGCCTTTGCGTCAGATTGCGTCAGTTTTGCTATCTGCGCATGCACATCAAGCAGGCCCTCTTGAAAAGCCTGCCTGACCGCCTCACCCGAACGAGCGACTTCCGGTGTCAGGCTCGGCAAGGCGCAGCCTTGTTCGGGATGGTCAACATGCGCGAGGCTCAAATAAGCTGCCAGGGCCTTTTGCGCCGACGCAGCATCGTTGGCCGGTACCGATGCAAACCGCAGCGCCGTGCGTTCGAGTTGCGTGCTGACAAGCGCCGCAAAGAGATCCTCTTTCCCCGAGAAATGCTTGTATAGCGCACCTGACGTGACTCCCGCCGCCGCCGCGATGGCATCCACGCCACTGCTGGCGAACCCTTTCGCCTTCACGTGCGCGGCAGTGTGCTCGAGCAACGCCTCGCGGGTTTTCGATTTCTGGTGGTCTGGGTATCGCATGTTGGATTGTCTTTAGGTTGTCTCGGTGCTTGACAGTTGCATTGAACAAGTCATAGGATAACGAACGTTATCCAAAAAGGCAACTCCTCGTGACCTCTCTCGATTCGACACCTTGGAAAAAGACAGCGTGCATCATCTGCGCGCTCAATTGCGGGCTGGAAGTGCAAACGGAGGGCAAGCGGATCGTCCGAATCCGTGCAGACAAGTCTCACCCTGTGTCCCAGGGTTATCTGTGCGAGAAGGCCCAGCGCATGGACAACTATCAGAATGGCGCAGACCGCCTGTCATCGCCGATGCGGCGCCGTCCTGACGGGACCTATGAGCAGGTTGACTGGCGCACGGCGATTCGCGAAGTCGCACAGCGTCTGAGCGCCATCCAGTCGAGCCACGGTGGCGAGAGCATTCTGTATTACGGCGGCGGTAGCCAGGGAAATCACATGGGGGCGACCTATGCGGACAGCACCATCAAGGCCCTGGGCATCCGCTACCGATCCAACGCTTTGGCGCAGGAGAAGACCGGCGAGGCCTGGGTGCAGGGCCGCATGATGGGCTCGGGCGTGCACTGCGACTTCGAACATGCCGAGGTGGCAGTGTTTCTCGGCAAGAACCCCTGGCAGTCGCACGGCTTCGCCCGTGCAAGGTTGATCCTGAAAGAGATTCAAAAAGATCCGGCCCGGTCATTGATCGTGATTGATCCGCGCAAGACTGAAACGGCCGAAATGGCCGACTACCATCTCGCCGTGAAGCCCGGAACCGATGCGTGGTGCCTGGCCGCGATGATCGGCGTGATGGTTCAGGAGAATCTGTTGGCCCGGGACTGGCTCAAAGAACGCACAACAGGTCTTGAAAAAGTGGTGGAGACATTTTGCGGCATCCCGGTTCAGCGCTACGCGCAACTATGCGGCGTGGACGAAACTTTGCTGCGCCAGGCAGCAAGAAGGATTGCCTCAGCAAAAAGCGTCTCGATGCTGGAAGACCTGGGCGTGCAGATGAACATTCACTCCACACTGAACAGCTATTTGAATCGGTTGGTCTGGCTGCTGACCGGCCACTATGGACGGAAAGGCACCAACAATGCGTTCGTTCCCTTGTTGAGCCTCTCGTCATCAGGCCGTGACGATCCGAACCGCATACGCGCAAAAGACCCACAAACGCAGCAGTGGAAGACCAGCCCCGTCACTGGCTTCAAGGTGGTGATGGGGTTGATACCCTGCAATGTCATCCCCGAGGAGATACTGACGGATCACCCAAAGCGCTTTCGCGCGATGTTCATCGAAAGCGCGAACCCGGTGCATTCGCTGGCGGACAGTCAAAGAATGCGGGAAGCGATGCGGGCATTGGAGTTTTCGGTGGTCATCGACGTGGCCATGACAGAAACTGCAATGCAGGCCGATTACGTATTGCCGGCTTCAAGCTCTTTTGAGAAGGCCGAAGCCACCTTCTTCAATCTGGAAGTTCCCAACAACGCGTTCCATCTGCGCCACCCCTTGTTTCCGCAGCGCGAAGGTACCATGACAGAAGCGGAAATCCACTCAAGGCTGGTTGAGGCCATGACGGGGCTAGGCGACAAGGACTATGGCCTTTTGACACAGGCTGCGCGAATTGGATTGCTGCCTTTTGCACTGGCATTTGCCTGGCGTAGCGGACGCGACAAGCGGATCGCTCGGTACGCACCGGTGGTTCTTCATCGCACCCTCGGTAGGACACTGAAGGGGCCCATGTCGGCGGCTGCATCTCTGTGGGGGGTCGCGCAACTGTATGTAAGGCAGAACCCGGAGGCCGCCAGCGGTGCCGGATTTGAAGGCAATGCACTGCTGGCCGGTAACAAACTGTTCAAAGCCATCCTGGACAGTCCATCAGGCGTGGTATTCGCCAGGACCGAATATGCCGACAGCTGGAGACTCGTGCGCCGCCCTGGCCACCGCATTGACTTGTGGATGGAGGAGTTTCTCGCCGAGATTCAATCGCTGGAGCGAGGCCCGGCGCCTCCCGATGCGGACTATCCCTTTTTCCTGTCTGCGGGCGAACGCCGCACGGAGACATCGAATACTTCGATTCGCGATATGGGCTGGAACAAAAAAGGAAACTTCGGGACGTTGCGGATGAGTGCAGTAGACGCACAGGCTGTCGGATGTGCTGATGGCGACTGGGTGCGATTGACTACCCTCCGTGGATCAGCCTCTGTGCAAGTTGAAATCCACGAAGCGATGCAGCTAGGCCATATCTCGCTCCCCAACGGCTTGGGGATCGACTACCGGCTCGATGATGGAACGGTTGTCCGTAAGGGGGTATCGCTCAATGAACTGACCGATAGCATGCACCGTGACCACTTTGTTGGAACGCCTTGGCACAAGCGCGTCCCTGCCCGCGTTGCGATGATGAGCACTTGATGACCTGCCGTTGATTCAATCGCACCTCTCGATGCTTTGGTATGAACGGATGCAGAGCGACGCGGCCGACGTTCACGCGTCGATGAATTCGTCAGCAAAAATTTGGTAGGTCTGCGTCTTGGGTTTGTCCGCGTCTTCGGGCCGCACGTAGCGGATCGAGCTCTTGCCGTGGCAACTGCGCGGCAGGATCATGACGCGCACGAACGCGGTCGGGGTGTCGCGGGAGGCGGCAGCATATACGGGTTGCGGCCCCGCCTCGAACCATGCCTCCCCCGGCGCATAAGAGTGCGAAGCGCCTTCGCTGTCGATGCGAATCGCGCCGGCGAGCAGGCAGCGGATGCCCGGCCCCTGGTGCACGTGGGTCAGGGCTTCGCCGCCAGCCGGGAAGCCGACGCGGTCGCAGCGCATCAGATAGTCGATTGCGGGATCAAGGGAAATCTCCTGCTCGAGTGTGAGTGCGGTGAGTGCAGCTGGGGCGGCGGAGGCTGAATGCGGCGCCGGGGCAACCTTGCGCACTAACTCCCAACGCAGCAGCCGCACGCCGCCTTTTCCTGCCGCAATGGCCGGCGCTGCCGAACCGCACCACGCGCCGTTGGGCTCAAGCGATGCGGCCTGGCCCGCAGCGCGCACGATGGCGTTGCCGGAGACAACATAGAGTGCGCGCGGCAAAGAGGGTAGCGGGGCTGCGCCGACACCGGCTGCGGAAGTATCGGTATGGAGACGCAAGAGATGGGTGGCCATGGCGGGGTGCGGGCTTGCTGCGGAGCAGGTTGAATGCGCGGGCGGTATGGTCGCACAGATCGCGCGTCGGCCAGGGTGCCTTAGAGGGGGCTGGTGCAGACCGTTTAGAATTCTCGCGGTTTGATCACACGGGAACGCGCGCCAACCGCGATCGGACCAAACCATCCAAACCGAAGGAATCTGCATGACAAGTAACGCGTTGCGGCGTCGAACCGCAGTGATGTGCGGGCAATCCTGACGCAACCCATTGATCATTCCAAAAGACATGACTGTCTCGCAAGAGGCAGTTTTTTGTCATGATTTGAACAACTCTCAATCAACGGCACTGACGATGCAACCCCTTAAAGGCATCCGCGTACTCGACCTCTCAAAAGTGTTGGCCGGCCCCCTTTGCGGCCAGTACCTCGGTGAGCTCGGCGCCGATGTCATCAAGGTCGAACCCACAGGCACGGGCGACGACACGCGCGCCTGGCTGCCGCAGCAGAGCGGTGAATCGGCGCACTTCTTCGCCGTCAATCACAACAAGCGCAGCCTCGCGCTTGATCTCAAGAATACCGAGGGGCGCGGTGTGGTGCATCGCCTGGCGGCAAAGGCCGACATCGTGCTGCAGGGTTTTGGCGGCGGGACTGCTGCCAAACTCGGGGTGGACTACGAGACCCTGCGCGCGCTCAATCCGAAACTGATTTATTGCGAAGTGTCGGGCTATGGGCGTGAGGGCCCGCTGGGCAATGCCCCGGGCTACGACGTGATGCTGCAGGCGTTCAGCGGCATGCTCAGCACCATGGGCGAGCCTGCGGAAAACGGCGGGGGCGGCTTGGCGCGCGCCAGTTTCTCGCCGATTGATCTGGGTACCGGCATGCATGCCTTAAGCGGCATTCTGGCAGCGCTGATCGAGCGCGGGCGTACCGGCGTGGGCATGTATCTGGAGGTGTCGCTGCTCGACACGGCGCTCGGTTTCATGGGCTACGTGGCACAGAACTACTGGTTTACCGGCGAGACGCCCAAGCCCATGGGCACCGGGCATCCTGCCATGACGCCCTACCAGGCCTTCAGGGCATCGGACGGCTTTCTCATGATCGGTGTCGGCAACGATGCGCAGTGGCGCCGCTTTTGTCCGGCCGCCGGCCTGGACGAGTGGGTCAACCATCCCGACTTCGCCACCAACGCGGTGCGCGTCAAGCACCGCGAACGGGTGGTGGAACTGGTGCAGGGCCGCATCGAGACCAAGACCATCGCACAATGGCTCGCGCTGATGCGCGCGGCCGCAGTGCCCTGTTCGCCAATCCACACGCTCGATCAGGCTTTGCAGCATCCGCAAGTGGCGACGCGCGATCTGGTGGTCACCTCCGAGCATCCGCTGCTGGGCACGGTCCAGAACATGGGGCTGCCGGTGCGCTTTCGCGGCGAGCCGCGTGAGGCCGTGCTGCCGGCGCCGATGCTCGGCGAACATACCGACGCGGTACTCGGCCAGGCCGGTTACTCGCCCGCCGAAATTGCCGCCCTGAAGGCGAGCGGCGCAGTTGAAAGCCGTGTCCAGGCAAGCCACCACTGAACCCCCAAACGGAGATCACCGCCCATGGCTGACGCAATCGCGTTCGACCCGCGCAACCATCGCCTCTGCGAGACGCGTTACTTTGACGATTTCGTCGTTGGCGAGCGCTTCGTGTTGCCCTCGCGCACCATGACCGACGCGCTTTTCGCGGCGTTTTCGCTCGCCAGCGGCGACAACCATCCGGTGCATTACGACGTCGAGTACTGCCGCGCCCACGGCATGCCGCACATGCTCGCGCACGGCTTCCAGGTGGTGGCGCAGACCTGCCCGGGCGCCGGCATGTTCCCGCACATGGTTGAAGACTCGCTCAAGGGATTCATCGAGCAGAGCAGCCGCTTCCTGGGCAAGGTGTTTGTCGGCGACACGCTCTACTGCGCGCTGGAAATTACGGAACTTGTGCCCAACCGCAGCACCGGCGTGCTGACGATGCGCTCGACCGCGCATAACCAGCGCAGTGAACTGGTGATGGAAGGCATGCAGAAGTACTTGCTGATGAAGCGCCCAGCCGCCTGAGGCAGGGCACAAGCAGGCGCGCAGCGCTTGCCGTGCGGCTCAGGGCTTTTTCCACACCGGCTTGCGCTTCTCGACAAACGCGGTCAGTCCTTCCTTCGAATCCTCGGCGCCGAGGGTGGCGGCGATCAGGTTGACCGCGTCGGCGACGCCGCTGCGGTAGTCCGTATCGATGGCATGCACGAAGGCCTCGCGGCCCAGGCGCATCAGTTGCGGTGATTTCGCCGCCAGCGTCTGCGCGAGCTTGCGCGCCTCGTCGAGCAAGCCCGCTTCGGGTGCGATGCGGCTGACCAGACCCAGCGCACGGGCTTCTTCCGCGCCAAAGGTGCGGCCGGTGAACAGCAGATCAAAGGCGCGGTAGCGACCGACGATGCGCGGCAGGTGGGTGTAATGAATCGCCGGCAGGAGGCCGATGTCGAGTTCGGGATAGCCAAAGGTGGCGGTGTCGGCTGCGACAATCAGGTCGCATGAAATCGCCAGCGACATGCCGCCGCCGCGCGCAGCGCCAGCAATTGCCGCAATCGAAGGCTTGCCCAGATTGAACTGGATGTCGCACAACTGCGAGTAGAGGCGATTGACAGTGGCGCGTGCCTCGCTCAATGGGCTGCGCAGAAAAGCGCCGAGATCCAGGCCGCCGCAAAAGCGCCCCGGCAGTGCACTGCTGATGATGACGGCGCGTACAGCATCGTCAGCCCCGGCGCGCTGCAGCATTGCCAGCAGTTGATCCATCAATGCGTCATCGAGCGCGTTGACCGGCGGATGGTTGATGAGGATTTCGGCGACGTGGTCGCGGATGCTGTAGTCGATCATGGCGTTGGTGGGTTCCGGTTGCGAAATGGGGAGTGAAAGCTGACCCTTGCGAGTGGTGCGGGCCGCGCGTCCATCAATCCGCCGCGCTTACGCGCCCCCGGGAATCAAAACCTGGTGTGCGCGGATGAAGACGGATTCTATTGCCGAATGCGCAGGCAGAAATGATGCGACCCTTAAAATAGACGCATCTATTTCACTTTGCCCCATACCATGGCCAGCCCCACTGATCGTCCTGCCGTTCGTCCTGCGGTTCGCCCATTGGACGGCATCACCATCGTCTCGCTCGAACACGCGATCGCCGCGCCCTTCGCCACCCGCCAACTCGCCGACATGGGCGCGCGCGTGATCAAGGTCGAGCGGCCCGGCGCAGGGGATTTCGCGCGCGGCTACGACACCCGCGTCAACGGCCTGGCATCGCACTTCGTCTGGACCAATCGATCCAAGGAGAGCCTCACTCTTGACCTCAAACATGCGCTAGCCGCCCCTATTCTCGACAAGCTCCTGGCCGGCGCTGACGTGCTGATTCAGAATCTCGCGCCGGGTGCGACCGCGCGCATGGGCCTGTCCTACACCGCACTGAAGGAGAAATTTCCGCGCCTGATCGTGTGCGACATCTCGGGCTACGGCGCTGACGGCCCGCAGCGCGACAAAAAGGCCTACGACCTGCTGATCCAGTCCGAAGCCGGCTTCGTCTCCACCACCGGCAGCGAAGACGCGCCTGCAAAGGCCGGCATCTCCGTCGCCGACATCGCGGCCGGCATGTATGCCTACACGTCGATTCTCAATGCGCTCTTGCTGCGCGCCAAGACCGGCGCCGGCTCACACATCGACCTCTCGATGCTCGAAGCGCTCAGCGAGTGGATGAGCTTCCCACTCTACTACGCCTACCAGGGCGCGCCGCAGCCGCCACGCGCGGGGGCGAGCCATGCGACGATTTATCCCTATGGCCCGTTCCGGGCCGGCGATGGCCCGTCAGTGGTACTCGGCTTGCAAAACGAGCGCGAGTGGGCCGCGTTTTGTGGCAAAGCGCTGCACGATGCAGCGCTTGCCAAAGACACGCGCTTTGACTCGGTGTCCAAGCGTTCGGCCAACAGAGATGCCCTGAAAGCCTTGGTGGAAGCGGCTTTCAAGCCATTGACCACTGCCGAGGTCGAGGCCCGTCTGGACGCTGCCGGGATCGGCTACGGGCGGATGAACGACATGGCAGCACTCTGGGCGCACCCACAATTGAAAGCGCGCAAGCGCTGGCGCAGTGTGGACACTCCCGCCGGGCCGATCCCGGCCCTGTTGCCGCCGGGCGCCAGCGCGGCCTACGAGGCGCGCATGGACGCGGTGCCTTCAGTGGGGCAGCACACGGCAGCCATTTTGCGCGAGGCAGGCGTCAGCGCCGCCGATGTGGCACGTCTCGAAGCAGACGGCGCTATCTGAGCGCCGGTGCCTTTTTCCCGGTGCGCTTCTCGAAATCGGCGAATTCCTCGGGGTAGGTCTTGTAGTGAGGCACCCGGAATATAAAGCGCTTCAGGTTGCTCCAGGTCACCGCAGAGTCTGCCATTTCAGTGGTCCAGTACCGGTCCGCCTTGGCGACGAAGTCTGCCGGATCAGTGCGCCAATACTCGCGCGCATAGTCGTTGACGAAGATGAAGAGCCTGCCCTCGCGAATGTCGTAGACGAGTGGATTGCCGCCGGCCCGAATCGCATAGGAAGCACCCTTGGCGCAAAATGCGCCGTACTGCGGCGCGTAGCGGTCGGGCGCGGCCAGAAATCGGTCACGGTTGGCCGCCGTAGAGAAGCGATACGTGCCGTGCAGGTGGCGCGCGGTAATCGCCGCCTGGCCTCTGACCGGCAATGCGCCCGTGAAGTACGAAACCGGATCATGGCCCTGCAGCATGAGGTTGCCGTCGGCTCCCTCGGACGTGGTGTTGTACACCGCACAGCCTTGCAGCAGCATGAAGGCGACCGTAGCGAAACAGCGGGGGACGGAGGTGAGAATCATGGGCATCGGGTTTCCGGTCGGGTTGCGGGATGCAGCGCAGAGACGAAAGCGCCGTTCTCAAGTGTAACGGGCGGCAGGCTCGTCACACCAGGTCAAAGGGCCACTTTGGATGGGAATCAGGCGGAATCGGCCGGCGCCCGGGATACAGTTGGCCGGAATACTTGCGTGCTACGCAGTTCTGCTATACCGTGAGGCCCGGTTCCACCGGCCCTTCCGGTGTCTGCAGGGTCCTTCCACCAAGACGACGCCATGTCTCTTCCGCTGCCTCCGACCCCCGGGATTTCCGGGCTGGACCACGCCGTCATCGCCGTACGCGACCTTGACGCCGCGCGCGCCGCCTACGCCAAGATGGGCTTCAAACTGGCCCCGCGTGGCGAGCACTCGACCGGTTCGTCGAACCACAATATCCTGTTCGAGAAGGATTATGTCGAGCTGTTGACCGTGCCCGACTCGAACCCGACACAGGCGTATTTCCACGAATTCTTGCAGCAGTCCGAAGGCCTGGCCGGGCTGGCACTGGGCGGCACGGACATCAACGCGGCCTACAAATCGCTACACACCAAGGGGTTTGACCCCAGCCGTCCGCTGGAACTGTCACGCAAGGTGAGTCAAGGCAGTCGTACCGGTACGGCAGAGTTTGCGGTTACTAACATATCAAAATACACGACCCCAGGTGCGCAAATTTTCATCTGCCAGCATTTCACGCGCGAGCTCGTGTGGCTGCCCGAATTGCAAAAGCATCCGAATGGCGCTACCGGTATTGCGGCCGTCGCCATCGTCGCCGACAACGTCGCCTATGTCGCGGGTGTCTACGCCAAGCTGTTTGGCAGATGGCCGGAACGGATTGACGAGGGCCTCAAAATCGACACCAAGGGCGCGCCGATTGCGGTTTGTACGCGTGCAGCCTTGCAGGCGCGCCTTGCGGGCGTTGACTTGCCGCAGCGCATCATCGGGCCACGCATTGCGGCGCTGTTCATCAATGTGCGCGACCGGCAGGTGGCGTATCGCACGCTGCGCGATGGCGGGTTTGCGGCCCGCAAACTGCCTGACGGCTCATGCGCAGTCGATGCCTCTGCGGCCCATGGTGTGGCGCTGGTGTTTGGCTGAGCGGGTTGAGCGGGTTGGGCAATCGGGGCACGCCGGCGTCGCCGGCGCCCTCCCGACGGCTTGACCTCTGACTGCCCCGACACTGCCCTACTTCACCACCTCGCGCAAAAACGCCGCAATTGCCGCCGCAAGATCGGCCTCACGCTTGTCGTAGTGATGATCGGCCGCAGCGATGCGCACCTGGCGCGAGCCATTGTTTGCGTCGAGCGCGCCGCGGCGGCGGCTATCGGACTTGAGGACGGGTTCGATATCCTTCTCGCCATAGATGTCAAGCACCGGGAATTTATAGCGGCGCGTGGTCCAGGAATACCCACCCGTCAGACCCAGCACCACCCAGGCCTGATACGGCGTTGGCGCATGCTGTTTGTCGAGATATTCGTTGGCCATCCACGCACCCATGCTGTGGCTCACCAGCACCAGTCTGGCGTGACCCTTGGTGCGCAGCCATTCTGCTGCGCGCACCATGCGGTCAGCCGCATCCGGAAACAGCTTGGGGTAATAATCGTCTACCGATGCCTCCTTCGAGGCCACCGGCATCTGGATCGACAGCGTCGAATAGCCCAGGTCGGCCATGCGCGCACGCAAAATGCCGATCATTCCGAAGTCGGGGTTGACGCCAACCCCGTGCACCAGCACCAGTGCGGGTTTGGCTGCGCCCGCAGTGGCAGATGTGCCCGCTTTAGCCTCGGTGTAAAGGGCGAGAAACTCGCGGCCCGACGACGCCTTGATCTGCACTGCGTCGCCCACCACGATGGCGGGCACGACTTCCGCAGCCCAGCGTTTTTCGCGCTCGTAGTCCTGCGCATGGGCAGCAGCAGCCCACAGAATGACAGGCAGGGTCACAAGGGTAATCAGGGTCCTGAGCATGATGAGCTCCATTCTATGCGAGTGCTAACATCGTACCCGGAAGATGAGCCGGACGGTCGCGCGGGTTCGGTTTACTGAGTCAGTTTACCGAGCCTTCGAGGAAAGTCGGGGCACCACAGAGCAGGGTACCGGCTAACGGCCGGGCATCGCGAGATGACGACCAGGGCCACAGAGACGAGTATGCGCGGCAACGCGCGGACGTGAAACGCGGCAACCTCTACCCGGTGCAACACCAAATAGGCACACATTGATGCGGCTCGCGGAGTGTGCGGGTAGGTGGCTTGAGCCGGTGGGTAACCGCCGGCCTAGAGGAATGACCGTCATAGTGCTGTTGCCGCAAGGGTTCGCCCAAGAGGTGGCAGTGCCGTAACAGAACCCCGCTTACAGGCTTGTCTTCCAACTTTATTTTGGCTAAATGACGCAGTTGTTTTTCCCCGCTTCACTGCACAATTGGTCGCCGAAGTCCGGTGCTGCGCCAAGCCTTCCGGCGCGATCCACGCCATGCGCGGCAGCCGGCATCGAACACGAACACAAAATGCGCGAGCCAACGTAAAATCCCCGCTGCAAACTCTTGCTTCGGCGAGTGCAGACGCTTTTGGGCCAAGCCAGGCGCCGGCTCGCAAGAAGCGCGGGCGCGTTCACGACAACGCGTCTAGAAGAACAATCGAACGCGACAAGACAGGTTTGGGGAGCAGCACGAAGATATGGGGCGCATAGCGTGGGGGAAAGAGCTGGCAGGCGGTACGCTGACGGCCATGCTGGCCTTGCCGGGTGTGCTGGCCTGCGCACTGGTCGTGGTAGCGCCGCTGGACCGCGCCTTGTTTCCGCTGGCAGTGCAGAGCGCGCTGGTAGGCGCCCTCGGAGCGAGCTTTCTGGGATGTTGGCTGACCGGAATTCGCGGCCAGTTGAGTGGGCCCAAAATCACCCTGTCACTGCTGATCGCCGCCGAGTTGGCGCTGACTCCCAACATCACCCCGGCGACCTTCCTGGTGTTGATTGGTGCCTTGACGGCACTGACCGGGGTCATGCAAATGATCATGGGCGCGCTGCGGCTCGGCTCCGTGGTGCGCTATCTGCCGTATCCGGTGTTGGCCGGGTTTCTGATGGCGGTCAGCATCGCTGCGCTCTGGTCGCAGTTGCCACTGGTGCTGGCGGGCCTGGTACCCGGCTTCGCCGGGCGCGACGACCTGCCACAGCCAGTATCGGTGCTTGCCATCGCGGTCACCGTCGCCGTAGCGTTGTCTTCGGGAAAGCTGCTGCCACGCGTACCGTCTTCCATCGCTGGCCTGGTGGTGGGCGTTGCAGCGTTTTATGCGATCGGCTATCTGCTGACGCCGTCGTTTTCCTATGTCAACAAAGCCATGGAACAATTTGGCTTGTCCGGCAGCGCACTCACGCTCTACGGCATGCATGAGCTGCCGTTGACTCGACAGTTGTTGCCCCAAGCACTGGCACTGGCCGTCCTGGCCTCGCTCGATTCGCTCATGAGTGCTGCCGCCATCCACAAGATGACCGGGCGCGCCCTCAACGCCAACCGCGAACTGGTGGGACAAGGCTTCTGCAACATCCTGATCGGCTTTGCGGGTGGGCTGCCGATATCGGGCTCGCAACTGCGCTCCGAAGAATCGATCCGGATTGGCTCGACCACCGAGGCCGCCTCGATAGTCGATGGCATCATCGTCCTGATGGTGGTATTGCTGGGTGTCGCCGTGTTGGCCAAAATTCCCACCGCGGTGATCGTCGGCATCCTGATTGCGGCTGTGCTCGGGTCACTGAAAAGCTGGGGTATCGACCCGGTGGTGCGCATTGCGCGCAGTCTGATTCAGGGCGGCAAGCGCCGCGTGCTGATCGGTGACCTGGCGACACTCGGTGGCGTCCTTGCGGTCGGATTGATATTCGGCCCCAGCGCCGGGGTGGCGGTAGGCGTGCTGGCGGCGATGGTGCTTTTTATCGTTAAATCCGGCTCCAGCGTTGTACATTCAACCAGCACGCTCCAGACGAGACGCTCCACCCTGCAGCGCAACGCGGTCGCAAATGCCTTGCTCCATGCGGGTGGCGCGCAAACCGCCGTCATCGAACTGCGCGGGGCACTTTTTTTCGGCTCATCTTTTGCTTTTTCGCAAGATGCCGCCGCGCGTATCCCGGCGCGCGGCACGCTGATCGTCAATCTGGAGGAAGTAAACGACATTGATTCGTCCGGCGCGGCGGCGCTATGCGATGTGGCACGCGCTTGCCGTGAGAAGCGGAGCAATCTGTGGCTGGCAGGGCGGCGCGTCGTCGACGGCCACAACAGCGTGCTGGGTGCGTCCGGATTGTTTGACGTGATCGCCCCCAATCAAGTGATCGACACGATTGACCATGCCCTGGAGCGATCCGAGCAAATGATCTTGCATGATGCCGACGACACGACCCGGCACGTCGGCGTGCCACTGGCCAGGGCGGGATTATTTCAGGGATTCGGCAAGGAAGACATGACGGTGGTGCGCAGTTTCTTTGAGGAACGCCACTTGTCGAGCGGCGAGACGCTGTTCAACAAAGGCGACCCGGTCGATGGTTTGTACGTCATCGACCAAGGCCAAATCGGCGTGCGCATCGAAGACGTGCATGGCGTGTCGCGCCGTATCGCCGCCTTCACCCCCGGCACCATGATCGGTGAAATCGCCTTCATCGAAGGGGGGAACCGTTCGGCGCTGGTGGTTGCTGAGGAAGAATCGCGCCTCTGGCTGTTGAAGCGCGACCGGCTGGGCGAAATCGAAAAAGTTGATCCGAAAATCGTGCACAAGTTGATTGTCAACATCACGCGCGAAATCGCTGCACGCTTGCGGCACACCACAGACGACTTGCGCAAACGTTAGCCAGCCCGTCCGTCAACTCCCGTGGCCCGGCGCACAAACGAATAGAGAAATCCTCAGCATGGCAAAACACCGCATTGCAGTCATCGCCGGGGACGGCATCGGCAAGGAAGTCATGCCGCCGGCACTCGACGTGCTCGATGCGGCCGCGCGCAAATTCGGAATCGACCTGCACTTCGACCGTTTCGACTGGTCGTGCGACAACTACGCCAAACACAACTACTGGATGCCGGCTGATTGGCGCGACCAGATTGGCGGCCATGACAGCATTTTCTTCGGCGCCGTCGGCATGCCCTCGATCGTTGCCGACCATATTTCGCTGTGGGACTCGCTGATCAAGTTTCGTCGCGATTTCGACCAGTACGTGAATCTGCGGCCGGTCAAACTGATGCCCGGCATCCCCTGCCCGCTGGCGAATTGCCAGCCCGGCGACATCGATTATTACGTGGTGCGCGAAAACACCGAGGGCGAATATTCGTCGATGGGCGGGCGCCTGTTTGTCGGCACCGAGCGCGAGATGGCGCAGCAGATCTCGACCTTCACCAAAAAGGGGTGCGACCGCATCATGAAGTTCGCCTTCGAACTGGCGATGACGCGGCCGAGGAAGCTCGTGACCTCGGCCACCAAATCCAACGGTATTTCGATCACCATGCCCTACTGGGACGAGCGCTTTGCCGAGATGGGAAAACAGTATCCGCAGGTCAAGACCAGCCAATACCACATCGACGGCCTGACCATTCAGATGGTGCTCAACCCGCAGCGCTTCGACGTGATGGTTGCGTCCAACCTGTTTGGCGACATCCTCTCCGATCTGGGGCCCGCTACCGCAGGTACCATCGGCATTGCGCCGTCGGCCAACCTCAACCCGGAACGCAAGTACCCGAGCCTGTTCGAGCCGGTGCATGGCTCGGCGCCTGACATCTACGGCAGTGGCATTGCCAACCCGATCGGGCAGATCTGGTCGGGCGCGATGATGCTGGAGCATCTGGGGCACCCGGAAGCCGCGGCCGCCATTGTCAAGGCGATCGAGCAGGTTTGTGCGCCCTCTTCTGGAGCACCAAAAACGCCGGACATGGGTGGAACGGCGAAAACCGCAGACCTTGGCCGTGCCTTGGTGGAAGCCGTCAGCGTCCTTTAAGGTCGCTGCGTTAGGATGCGATTGGCAAGAGAAGAAACGAGGAAAATTGAAGTTTATTATTTAAATGATAATCCTGTTTATAATAGTATAATTACTATACAAAATCCCTAGGAGACAAGAATGAAATCCCTGCTCAAACTGGTTGGCGCCGCCACTCTGGCGCTGGGCGTCACCGCTGCGGCTCACGCCCAGTACCCGACCAAGCCGGTCACCATCATCGTACCGTTTGCGGCCGGCGGCCCCTCGGATACCGTTGCGCGCCAACTGGCGCAAGCGATGAGCAAATCCATCGGCGGCACCGTGCTGGTCGAAAACGTGCCGGGTGCCGGCGGCAACATCGGTGTCGACAAGGTCGCCAAGTCGACGCCGGACGGCTACATGATCGCGCTGCACCACATCGGCATGTCCACCTCGCCGACCCTGTATCGCAAGATGAATTTCAACGCGCTGACCGATTTCGAGTACATCGGCCAGATCGTCGATGTGCCGATGACCATCGTCGGCAACAACAACTTCCCGCCGAACAACTATCAGGAGCTGATCACCTACCTGAAGGCCAACCGGGACAAGGTCAACCTCGCCAACGCCGGCCTCGGCGCCGCTTCCCACCTCTGCGGCCTGCTCTTCATGAGCACCATCCAGATTGACCTGCAGACGATTCCCTACAAGGGCACCGCCCCGGCGATGACCGACCTGCAAGGCGGCCAGGTGCAGTTGCTGTGCGACCAGACCACCCAGACCACCCAGCTGATCGAAACCAAGCGCGTCAAGGCGTATGGCACCACCACCAAGGTACGTGCTTCCTCCCTGCCCAACCTGGCCACGCTGGATGAGCAGGGCCTCAAGGGTTTTGATCTGGCGATCTGGCACGGCCTGTATGCGCCGAAAGGTACGCCCAAGCCGGTGGTCGACAAGCTGGTTTCGTCACTCCAGGCCGGTTTGAAGGATCCGGCCTTCATGGCGGCGATGGACAAGC
>JANLTL010000725.1:0-2331 GCA_031362905.1 Burkholderiales bacterium
CCGACGCTGTCGAGCAGCGGCTCGACCACCAGCGCCGCACCGCAGGCTTCCATCGCGGCCATCAAATCGACCGCGCCGCCGCCGAAGCCGCCATCGGCCTCGGCGAACGGAATCGCGCTGAGGCCAAGCTCTGCAAACGTCTGCCATGCCGCGTCGCTGCCGCCGCCGGGTGACAGCATCGCCGCCTTGCGCGCCTCAAAATCGTATTCGTTGGTCAGGTACTTGCCCAATGAATCGGCAAGTTGTTGCTGTTCTTCGCTGTAGTCGAAATCCATGATGATGTCTTTCTTAGAGGCCGAGCGTCATCTTGGCGATGATGTTGCGCTGGATTTCGTTGGAGCCCGCATAGATGCTGGCCTTGCGGAAATTGAAGTAGCGCGGCGAATAGCGCGAGGCGACCGGGTCGACCGCGCCGCCATCAACACCGGCGAATGGCTGCGCCGCCGGGCCGATCGCCTGCATCATCAGTTCGGTGATCGCCTGCTGAACTTCGGTGCCCCTGATTTTCAGCATCGAGACATCGGCCCCCGGCGGCTGGCCGGTCTTGCGCATCTTGTCGAGGAAGCGCATCGCGGTCAGCTCCAGAGCCGACAGTTCAATCTCGGCACGCGACAGGCGGTCACGGAAACGCGCATCTTCGAGCAAGGCCTTGCCGCCTTTGACTTCGCGCGCGGCCAGTGCGCGCAAGGCCGCGAGTTCGCGGCGCGAGGCGCCGACACTGGCGCTGCCCATGCGTTCATGGCCGAGCAAATACTTGGCAACGGTCCAGCCCTTGTGCTCTTCGTGCACCAGGTTGGCAACCGGCACCTTGACGTCTTCAAAGAATATTTCGTTGACCTCGTGACCCCCATCCATCAGGATCAGCGGGCGCACCGTGATGCCGGGTGTCTTCATGTCGATCAACAGAAAGCTGATGCCCTCCTGGCGCTTGGCCACGGTCGCATCGGTGCGCACCAGGCAGAAAATCCAGTCGCCGTAATGGCCCAGGGTGGTCCAGATTTTCTGGCCGTTGCACAGGTAGTGGTCGCCCTGCCGCTCCGCGCGCATTTTCAGCGCCGCCAGGTCGGAGCCGGCGCCCGGTTCCGAGTAGCCCTGCACCCAGAAATCGTCACCTTCACGGATGCGCGGCAGAAAGCGCTCTTTCTGTGCCGGAGTGCCAAAACGGTGCAACACTGACGCACACATGTTGGGGCCGAAGGGCGGCAGGTTGGGTGCGCCTGCGAGCCCGAATTCCTCGTCGAAGATGTAGCGCTGGGTAATGTTCCAGCCGGTACCGCCCCATTCCTTGGGCCAATGCGGCACCGCCCATCCCTTGGCGGCGAGGATCTTGTGCCAGCGGATGAAGTCCTCGCGTGCGAGATGCCGGTATTGCGTGACCTTGTCGCGAATCTCCGTGGGCAGATTGGCCGCGAGCCAGGTGCGCACTTCATCGCGAAAGGCGAGTTCGTCGGGTGAGTAGCTCAGGTCCATGCGGGTGTCTCCGGGCAATGCCAATGTGTTGGCGGCTGCTTTATCGATAGCGCCGAATGGCCCAATGGTAACAAGAGTGCTGCGGGCAAGGCATCGCCGCGCAACCCGGGGGCTGCCATTTGACAGCTCAGGACAAGCGACAAGTGCGGTCAACCGAGATGCTAGACTCGCCAGCACTCCGTGCCGCTGTTCGCAGTTTGATGCTGTTTGACGCTGTTTGAATGGGAGCGTGAGTCAAAACAACCAAGGAGCAGAAAAATGATCCAAAGCATCGTCGCTACGATCAAGGCCAAGCCTGGCCAGGAATCCCAGTTTCAAACCATTGCTCTCGAACTGGTCGCCGCCGTGCGCGCCAACGAACCCGGCTGCCTGCTCTATACCCTGTCAAAGGGAGACGATGCCGCCACCTTCGTGTTCATGGAACGCTACGCCGACGAAGCCGCGCTGGTGGCGCACCGCGGCACCGAGCACTTCAAGTGCCTCGGCCGCGCCATGGGCGCCTTCATGGACGGCCCGCCGGCCGTGCTGCGCATGGTCGAGCTTGGCTAAGCCGCCCTGCAGCCGCCATGCTCGAGCGCGTTGACCGCATGCTGCTGGCCGTGCGCGACTGTGCGCGCGCCACAGACACATTCACCCGTCTGCTCGGCGCGCAATGGCTGCGCGAAGCGGCGAGCGACTATCTGAACGCGCGCGGCGCGGTGCTCGCGCTCGGCGAAAGCGAACTCGAGCTTTGGGAGCCTACCGCCGCGGGGGTGGTGAGCAGCCGGATCGAGCACCATGGCGAGGGCCTGATGTTTGCCGGCTACGCGAGCGGCGCGCTTGAAGCGCTGGCCCAGCGCATCGACGAACGCGGCGTCGGCA
>JANLTL010000005.1:0-5536 GCA_031362905.1 Burkholderiales bacterium
TGGACGGTCAGGACATCACCGGCCATACGCAGACCGATCTGCTCGCACGTGGCGTCGCCTTCGTGCCACAAGGGCGCAACCTGTTTCCCCAACTCACCGTATGGCAAAACCTGGAGCTGGGCGGCATCACTCTCGGTGCCAAAACCACCCACGCGCGCATTCCGGAAGTGCTGGCTTTCTTTCCGAGGGTCAAGGAACGGATTCACTCACAGGCTTCGGCGTTGTCCGGTGGTGAACAAAAGCAGTTGGAAATCGGCCGCGCCTTGCTGCTGCGCCCCAAGGTGTTGCTGATTGACGAACCCTCCATCGGCCTCTCGCCGATCCTGGTGCAGGATGTCTTCAAACTGTTGAAGCGCCTCGCGGGCGAAGGCACCACGGTGCTGATGGTCGAGCAGAATGTCAAGAGTGCACTCAAGATTTCCGACGACGCCATCGCGCTCGAATCGGGCAGACTGGTACTGCACAATCCGGCCGGCGAGTTGCTCGCCGATCCGCACATCGAGCGCCTGTTTCTTGGCGGCGCTGCCCCCAAGGCGGCGTAATTCCTTTACATGGAGCACACATGATCTTCGACCTGCGCATTTACACACTGCACCCCGGCCGCCTGCCGGCCTGGCTCAAGATGTACGAGCAGTACGGCCACGCCACGCAGGTCAAGCACTGCGGCGAGCCGGTGTTCTACTCCACCAGTGAAATCGGCACGCTCAATCAGGTGGTGCACGTCTGGAAATACAAGAGCCAGGCGGATCGCGAAAAGCGCCGCAACGCGCTCATGAAGGATCCGAAGTTTCAGGAGTATCTGAAGCGCAGCGCCGAGATGGGTGCGCACCTGACACAGGAAAGCCGCATCCTGAAGTCCACCTCCTTTTCACCGCTCTGAGCCGATTCCACACCTTCATGTCCAACACCACTCGCCGCGCCTGCATCATGGGCCACCCGGTTGCCCACTCCCGTTCACCGATGATTCATGGCTATTGGTTGAAGCAACTTGGCATCGATGGCGCCTATGACTTCAAGGACCTCACGCCTGAAGCGTTCCCCGCCTTTATCGCCGGCCTGGGGTCCAACGGCTACGTGGGTGGCAACGTGACGGTGCCGCACAAGGAGGCGGCGTTTCGCGGCGTCTCGCAACGTGACGCCGCGTCGGAAGCGGTGGGCGCGGTCAACGTGCTGTGGGTCGAGAACGGCAAGCTGATGGGCGGCAATTCCGATGTCCACGGCTTTATCAACAATCTGGATGTCACCGCGCCCGGCTGGCAGGTGGCAAATGCCTGCGCCGTCGTGCTCGGTGCCGGAGGATCGGCGCGCTCGGCCGTTTATGCCTTTACGCAGCGCGGCGTGCGCGTCAAGCTGGTCAATCGCACCATCGAGAGGGCGCAGGAGCTGGCAAAGCATTTTGGCGCACTGGTCAGTGCGCATCGGCAGGATGAATTGCCCGCGCTGTTGCTGCAAGCCGATGTACTGGTCAACTGCACCTCCATGGGCATGGACGCGAAGCCGCCGCTGTTGATTGATTTGACGCCCCTGAAGCGGTCGGCCGTCGTCTACGACATCGTTTACGTGCCGCTGGAAACCGGGTTGCTGGCTCAGGCGAAGCAGCGCGGCCATCGTTGCGTGGATGGCCTTGGCATGTTGCTGCATCAGGCCGGCTACGGGTTCCAGAAATGGTTTGGCGCCAAAACCGCAATCACGCCGGCGTTGCGTTCGATCGTCGAAGCCGATATTCTCGCCGCTTATTCCATGAGCGCGGCCCGCTGATGCGCTCCCACCAACGGTTTTGGCGATTTTCCCTTCCATGATTGATGGCAACACCACGCTGATCGCGCACATCGGCTATCCCACTTTCACCTTCAAGGCGCCGCTGATATACAACCCGCACTTCGAGGCAGCAGGCATCAATGCCACCGTGATGCCGATGGGTTGCCAGCCGGAGGATTACCCGGCGCTGTTGCGCGCGGTGTTCCGCCTCACCAACATTGGCGGCGCGCTGATCACCATGCCGCATAAAGTCACCACAGTGGCGCTGCTCGATGAGGCGTCGGTGGCGGTGCAAATCGCCGGCGCCTGCAATGCGGTGAAGCGGGACGCCGGCGGGCGCCTGATCGGCGACCTGTTCGATGGCGAAGGCTTTGTGCGCGCGCTCAAGACCAAGGGCTTTGTGCTCGGCAATGCAGCGGCCCTGGTGGTCGGTTCAGGAGGGGTCGGATCGGCAATTGCTGCGTCGCTTGCGGGCGGCGGCATCAAGCGCCTGGTGCTTACCGACACCAACCGCGCTGCGACCGGGGCGCTGGCCGGGCGCATTCGCCAGCACTACCCGGCATTGGATGTGAGTGTGGGAACGAACGATCCTGCCGGTTTCGACCTGGTCGTCAACGCCACGCCGCTCGGCATGACGGATAACGATCCGCTGCCGGTCGACGTAGCGCGCATGTCGCCTGCGGCGATGGCGGGCGAAGTGGTGATGCGGACCGAAATCACACCCTATCTCGCTGCCGCGCGTGCGCGCGGATGTTCGATACAGATCGGCACCGACATGCTGTTCGAGCAAATCCCTGCCTATCTTGAGTTCTTCGGCTTCCCCACCACCACAGCGGCGCAGTTGCGCCGGGTCGCGGGTTTGCCCGCGACTGCAATGTCCGATTAGAGCCGGCCGGAAGCCGTTGGTATGGGAGGGTCTCTGCAGGTCATGGCAGGATTGCGGCGCCAGTCCGGCGCTGCTGTTCGGCGATATCGCCGCGCGCCACGCGGCTGAACGCGGTAGCCAACAGGGAGAAACACCATGACCATTCCATCGTTGCTCAATGGCGCGACACGCCTGATCGGCATTCTCGGCGACCCGATCGCCCAGGTGAAGTCGCCGGTCACGGTGACGCAGATCATGCAGGCGAGGGGGATCAACGCAGTGTGCGTGCCGCTGCATGTGAGTGTGGGGCGTTTCGACGATTGCGTGCGCAGCGCCGGCGCTGTGCAAAACCTGGATGGCCTGATTGCCACGGTGCCACACAAATTCTCCCTGCGCCGTCTGTGCGCTTCGGTCACCGAAAGGTCGGCCTTTCTCGGTGTCGCCAACATCGCGCGGCGCAACGCCGACGGCAGTTGGCACGGCGACATGGTCGATGGCCTGGGTTTTGTCGCTGCTGCGCGCGCGGCGGGGTGCAAGCCGCAAGGCAAACGTGCCCTGATGGCTGGTGCGGGTGGCGCGGGCACGGCTATCGCGTACGCGCTGCTCGAAGCGGGTGTGGCCGAACTTGCGATTCACGACAGCGATGCGGCGCGCCGCGATGCCCTCATCGCGCAGCTCGCATCACGATTCGCGGGGCGGGTGCACGCCGGATCGAATGACCCGTATGGATTCGAGGTCATCGTCAACGCCACGCCGATGGGCATGCGGCCCAATGACTCCCTGCCGTTTGACGTGTCGCGCCTCAGCGCCGCCATGTTCGTTGGCGACGTGATCACCGTTCCCGAAGTGCCGCCCCTGCTCGCAGCGGCGCGTGCAGCCGGTTGCCTGACGCAGACCGGCTCGGTGATGTCCTTGCATGTTTGTGAACGGATGGTGGCGTTCCTGCTGGAAGTGCAGAGTAGCGCCGACTCCCGGCATTGGACGCTCTGAGAGCTGCTCCCAGAGCCATTCCTGGCGGGCAAGGCCCGTGACGGCTGACTAACGCTTTGCGCGGGCGGCAGACTTGCGCGCAATCCCAGCGGCTCCAGCGGCGTCCCGCTTGGCGGCGGCGAGCGCTTCCTTGAACGGCGCATGGATACCTTCGATGGCGGACGAACTGGCAACGGAAATGAGCAGGCCGCGTTTGCGCATGGCGGCATCGCGCAGGTAGGGATTGGTGTGGGAAAGCTTGGTGGAATGCATGGGAATAAGCACGGTGCCGGGCACATCACCCGTCCGGCGTAACACCCTCGAACACATCGGCCATTGCAAGGGCGCATTCAACGCTCGCCAGTTCCAGCTTAGCGCCGCCGGTTTGATCATGCAGCACGAACAATCCTTCCACGTTGCGGCGGAACACCGCCACTGTGCGCGTGTCCGGATCGATCAGTACGTATTCCTTCAGACTTGCCAGCCGCCGGTAGCTGGCAAATTTCAAACCCTGGTCAAACGCCGCCGTTGACGGCGACAGCACTTCGACCACCAGCGTGGGGGCGCGGAACACCATGTCGGTGCGCAAATCATCCGCATCACAAGTGACAAAAACATCCGGATAAAACACCGCGTCATCCGCCACCTGGAGTGTCATGCCATCCATGTAGACGCGGCATGGGCTGCCGCGCAGGTGCTGCTTGAGTCCGGCGAATAAATTCCCCACCACCTCACCATGCGCACGCCGCGCACCCGTCATTGCGTAGACATCGCCCTGAAAAAATTCGTGACGGCCCGTCTGGGCGTTTTCCCAGTCCAGGAATCCGGTCAGCGAGAGTTTTTCGGCGGGAACGCCCATTGTGTTTACCTGCAAGTCTAACTATGGACAATGGTTACGAAAGTGTGAGACGGATTCTGGCACGGGTACGCGATGGTTTCAAGGACTGCCGACAGGACTGCCGACAAGATTGCGGGCGCCGGAAGCAGTTCAATCATCAAAACTGACTATGCCATCGGTCTGAGACCGTTGGTGGACAAAGGGTTCCGGACGATTCACGGCGGAATCCTTGGTGGTGGCCGGTTTCAGGGTGTCTGCAAATCAAGATTCGAGCGTAGCGCGTTCCCTGTCGCAACTTTCAAGTTACACGTGCGCCGGCATTTGCGCTATGCCTTCGCGAAAATGGAAATGACCATACCGGCGCGCATTCCGGTTCAGCGCAGCCGCGGCATTGGGAACGTTTCAGCGTTTGCTGGGGCGAAGGCCATATCGCAGCGTCAGCTCTGATCGTGTTGCGGCGCGACATCGATAGTCGGGAATTGGCGAAGTCGTCAAGTTATACTAACGACTATGTTAATTTCATCAAACATTGCAACCCAAAGCGTTGACCGCATTGCACCGCCACTGCGCAGCCGGCTGCGCATGCCGGCGGCGGCAATCGAATCGCCGAAGGCCGAAGCATCCCCGCGCATGGCCGCCATGCGCAAGCCCAAGACGCCCGATGTCAATCGGGCGCGCATCCTCAAAGCGGCCATGAACGAGTTCGCCTCGCGAGGGTTCAAGGGCGCGAGCATGGACGCCATCGCCGCGCGCACCCACACCACGCGAGCAATGATCAACTATTACTTCGGCAACAAAGAGAAGCTCTACCTGACGGTGCTTGAGCACGTCTACGCGGAGATCCGCGATGCTGAAAAACACCTCGACCTCGACCACCTCGCGCCGGTGGAGGCGATCCGCCGCATCGTCGAGTTCTCGTTTCACTACTACGTTGATCATGAGGGCTTTGTGCAACTGGTAGTTGCTGAGAACCAATCCAGGGGGCGCCAATTCAAGAAATCGAAGGCGATGCGCTCGCTCAACCGGCCCATCATCGATACCTTGGCGGGCGTGATCGCGCGTGGGCAGGCCGGCGGCGTGTTCCGCAGCGACATCGAACCGGTGGA
>JANLTL010000045.1:0-7322 GCA_031362905.1 Burkholderiales bacterium
CCGCAAAACTCTCCCCAGTGAACGGCATCTGCGCCACTCCGTTGATGGCCCGAGAAGCGCTCACACCAAGGGTTTCGAGCAGGGTAGGCATCACATCCGAGGCGTGACAAAACTGATGCCGCAGCTCGCCGCGCGCCGCAATGCCGCGCGGCCAGGCGATCACCAGGGGATCACGAATGCCGCCGCCGTGCGTGTTCTGCTTGTAGCGCTTGAGCGGCGTGTTCGACGCCATGCCCCACCCGAGCGGAAAGTTGGAGTGGCTGTTCGGCCCGCCGATGTCATCAATGCGGCGCAGCTTTTCCTTCACCGGCTCGAACTGCAGGTTGTACGGCCCCATCGCATTGACCATGCCGGCGATGCCGCCCTCCTGGCTCGCGCCGTTATCCGACAGCACCAGCACGATGGTGTTGTCGCTGATGCCGGCGGTGTCCAGAAAATTGACCAGACGCGCGATCTGTTGATCGGCGTGATCGAGCATCGCCGCGAACGCGGATTGCAACCGCGTGAAGACGCGTTGCTCATCGGGGCTCAGCTTCTCCCACGGGCCAACGAGGTCGTTGCGTGATGGCAATTGCGTGTCAGGCGGCACGATGCCGAGCGCCTTCATGCGCGCGAGACGCGCTTCGCGCTCGGCGTCCCAGCCCTTGTCGAACACGGCGTCATACGAGCGGATCAGGTCAGCCGGCGCCTGATGCGGCGCATGCGCCGCGCCGAACGCAAGCCACATCAAAAACGGCTTGTCCGGGCAATCGGCCTGATGGTCGGCGAGCATGCGGATCGACTCATCGACCAAATCACTCGACAGGTGATAACCGGATTCAAACGTGCCAGGCGCATCGACATGCGTGTTGTCGCGCACCAGCTCGGGCGAATACTGATCGGTCTCGGCATCGAGAAAACCATAGAAGCGGTCAAATCCGCGCCCGAGCGGCCAGCCGTCGTAGGGACCACCGGGCCCGCTCTCGGTGAGCGGCGTGACGTGCCACTTGCCCAGCATGTAATTGCGATAACCGTGCGGACGCAGCATCTCGGCGAGCGTGCCCGCCTCTTTTGAAATCTTGCCGCGATAGCCGGGAAAACCCGCATCAAAGTTGGCCAGGCACCCCACGCCCACCGCATGGTGGTTGCGCCCGGTCAGCAGCGCCGCGCGCGTGGTTGAGCACATCGCGGTGGTGTGAAAGCCCGTGTAGCGCAGGCCCTTGGCAGCAAGCGCGTCTATCGCCGGCGTGCGGATTGGCGAGCCGTAGCAGCCGAAGTCGGAAAAGCCCACGTCATCGAACAGCACCACCAGCACGTTGGGCGCAGTGCCGGGTGCACCGGGTGGTGCGGGTGGCGCAGGCCAGTGCGGCGTGGACTCGGCCACGGTGCGACCGATTGTTTGGGCGGGCGTGGCAGGAGTCATCGCATTCCTCATGGGCAAACTTGAGAATTGAGTATAGCGGCGGCGGCATGCGACAATTTCGCATGACCGAAGATTCAACACTGACTTCCGGCACCGACGCACGCGAAGCGCCGAAGACCTCGATTCAGGTGATCGACCGCATGATGGTGCTGATCGATGCCCTTCTTGCGGCTGACGATGCGGCCCCGCTCAAGACATTGGCGCAGGCGGCGCGCCTGCATCCCTCGACTGCACATCGCATCCTCAACGTGATGGTCGGCATCGGCTTTGCCGACCGTGGCGAGGGCGGCACGTACCGGCTGGGCATGCGCTTTCTGGAACTGGGAAACGCAGTGCGTGCGCGCATCAGCGTGCGCGAAGTGGCGCTGCCTTTCATGCGCGAACTCGCTGCCGCCACTGGCGAAACGGTGAATCTGTCGGTGCGGCGCGGGGACGACATCATGTATGTCGAGCGCACTGCCGAGAGTCACAGCATGATGCGTGTGGTGCAACTGGTGGGCGCGCGCGCGCCGCTGCACATCACGGCGGCGGGCAAGCTGTTTCTCGCCCACGACAGCGCGGAGATCGTCAAGGATTACGCCGAACGCACCGGGCTACAGGCGTGTACGCCGCACAGCATCAAGTCGCTGGCCGCCCTGACACGTGAACTCGCCGAGGTGCGCAAGCTCGACATTGCGCTCGATCAGGAAGAAGCCGAGGCCGGCGTGCGCTGCATTGCCTCAGGCATTCGCGACGACACTGGGCGCATCAGCGCCGCGCTGTCGGTGTCGGCCCCGGCCGAGCGCCAGCGCCCCGCCGAGTGGACGCCGCTGATTCGCAGTGCCGCGGCGCGCATTTCGCATGCGCTCGGGTTTGCCGGCGCGTGAACGGCATGCCGACTTCTCCCTGCCGCACTCGTTGAGATCTTCATGCTGACCAAATTGCTCAAGGCGTTGGCCGGGCTGGTGCTGCTCCTCGCGGCAGTGCTGGCCATCAACACGCTGCACCAGACTTCGCGACAAACGGATTACCCCGCCCTGGCCAAGCTGCCACTCGATGAAGCCGCCGCCGCGGCGCGTCTCGCGGCGGCGGTGCGCATTCCCACCGTGTCGGACCAGATTGATGGCCAGGCCAACGCGGCGGCATTTCGCGCCTTTCACCGTCATCTGGAGATGAGCTTTCCGCGCGTGCATGCGACGCTCAAGCGCGAGGCGATCAACGACTTCACGCTGCTCTACACCTGGCCGGCCGGAGGCACAGCGGGCGCAGCGACCGGAGGTGTGGCGACCGGCAACGGCGCTGCCCGCAAGCCCATTCTGCTCATGGCTCACATGGATGTGGTGCCCATCGACGCCGTCACCGAAAAGCAATGGACGCACCCGCCCTTCGCGGGCGCGCTGGTCAAGGAGGGTGACACCACTTACGTCTGGGGGCGCGGCGCGTGGGACAACAAGTCCAACCTGATGAGCCAGATGGAGGCCATCGAGTCACTGCTGGCGGCGGGCTTTGTGCCGCGACAAACCATTCACCTGCTGCTCGGCGCCGATGAGGAAGTCAACGGCGTGCGCGGCGCGGGCGGCGCGCAGAAACTATTCAAAGAGCGCGGCACGCGCTTTGACTTCGTACTCGACGAAGGCCTGGTCATCACCGAGGGCATCATCCCCGGCGTGGAGGCACCGGTAGCGCTGATCGGCATCACGCAAAAAGGCTACATGACGGCTGAGCTGGCGGTGCGCTTCGCGCGCGGCGGGCATTCGTCGATGCCGCCCAAGGAGAGTGTGATCGGCGTGCTCGCCGAAGGCGTGGCGCGCATCGAGCGGAACCCCTTTCCGCCGCGCATCAAGGGCGTGCCGGAGCAGATGTTTGCCACGCTGGCGCCGGAGATGGGCTTTCCCAACCGGCTCTTCATGAGCAACTTGTGGCTGTTCGGCCCGCTGGTGCAGGCCAAGCTCGCTCAGAGCGATGCCACGCGCGCGCAACTGCACACCACCAGCGGCACCACGCTGTTTCATGCGGGCATCAAGGAGAACATCATTCCCTCGGAAGCGCGCGCCAGCATCAACCTGCGCATCCTGCCCGGCGACACCTCGGACAGCGTGATCGAAGCGCTGCGGGCCAAGGCGGCTGACCCACGCGTCGAGATCAGCAAGCCCTCGTTTGTGGTCGAACCGACGCGTGTATCAAGCACCACCGCGCCGCCCTACCGCGCCATCGAGAAGGCGGTGCGTGAGGTGTTCCCCGGCGCAATCGTTGCGCCGGGCCTGTTCACGGCGCGCGCCGACGCGGGCTATTTTGATGCGCTGGCCGACAATGTGTATCTGTTCTCACCGGTCCGCGTCGGCCCGAAAGACACGTCGCGCTTTCATGGTGTTGATGAGCGCATCGCCGTGGGAAACTATGTCGAGATGATCCGCTTCTACCGGCGGCTCATTGAGAACAGCGCCGGAGTAGCGGGACACTAAGCATTGCGGCTGCTGCAGCGCAGGCGAAAAAAAACCGGGCTAGTGCCCGGTTTTTTCTTGAACGCCGAGATTACTTCTTGGCTTCGGCTTTCGGTGCATCTTTCTTCATGTCGTCTTTCTTGGCTTCTGCTTTCGGTGCGTCTTTCTTGGCCATTTTCTCTTCTTTGGCTTTCTTGGCGGCAGCAGCCTTCTCTTCCTTGGCTTTCTTCGCGGCAGCGGCTTTCTCCTCTTTAGCCTTCTTCGCGGCGGCAGCCTTATCAGCCTTTTCTTTCTTCATGGCTTCAGCTTTGGCTTTCTTGTCGTCAGCACCAGCAGCGGCTTTGGGAGCGTCTTTCTTCATCTCAGCCTTGGGGGCTTCGGCCTTCTTGTCTTGGGCGATGGCGGTGGTGCCGACAACAGCGAAAACGCCAGCGATCAAAACGGACAGGAGCTTGTTCATGTGGTTTCCCTTAAGAGTAAAAATAATCAATTTGCAAGTTGATGACCTCCTCGGTCACGGCAATTAACGCCCCCCGGAGAACGCGGTTGACAAGTCTGGTTACATATTTTTGGAATGGTGCGGAAGCATAACGGGGGATTATTGCTGCGTCGCAGTAATATGGCAAGAATCGTTGGTGGAAGCGCTTCTCCGCTGCTTTAACAACAAGCGGAAGACCGGCTCAGCGTCCGCCCAGAGCCAGATCAGGCAGACTGGAGGAACCTCAATGCTGAGTTCTTCGGTGTCAGGCGGATGTACCCATCAGGCAGCCTTGAACGGATTGCTGACCTTCAGTCCGTCAAATACCTGCCCGTGTTGCAGGTCTTCCGTGTACAGCACGCTGGCGCCGCCGGCCAGCGCAGCCTGGATGATCAGCCCATCCCAAAACGAAAGCTGGCTCGCCTGACTGCGGCGAATCGCAGCCTGGATCAGCATGTTGTCGATTTGAACCGTTGGAAAATCGGCAAAAGCGGAAACCATGTTTGCCGCGTCGGCCGGCGTGACAGGCACCTTCAATTTGCGCGTCACCGTGACGTAAAACTCCTGCAGCACCTGCGTGCTCAGGAGGATGTCGTGATCGCGCAGGTGGCGCTCGATCAAGGCCTCCGCGACTTCACGCTTTTTCGGCGCGGCACCATCGCACAGATAAACCAGGATATTGCTGTCGAAGAAGAACTTCATCTCTCGTACAACTCGTCGCGCGTCCAGCGCGCGCTGCCCCGGCTCGATTTAGCCGCCCGTGTCAGCTTCAGCAGGCGCTCACCCGCCCGCTCCAGCGTCGAATCGACGCCGGTATACTGCCCCAGATAGTCGCGCAGCAGCGCGTTGACGGACGTACCCTGGCCCAACGCGCGCTGGCGCGCCTGTTTCAACACTTCGTCGGGAACTGCGATTGTGAGATTGGCCATGGGACCCTCCTGAAACCTGTGTAGCACGGGTTTAGTGTAGCACTGGTCGATTAAATCCGTCCAGCGGCAAACTCTATCGCGACGCCGTTTTAATACTTGCTCCGCGCACCTCAAACCTTGATTCGTCGAGAAGTTCCCCTTTGTCGCTCACCAACTTGAGCGTATGCATACCCGGCATCGGAAACCATGAAAGCGGCCGATTCGCAGCCCCGATGACCTTGCCATCCAGCTCCCAGCGAGCCTTGCCGTAAGCTGTGGCGCTGAACTGCATGCGTTGATTGTTGAGCGGGATATCCGGGTCAAGCGCGATGATCGAGCCCGGCACAGGCGACGCGATGCGCGACTGCACATTGCCGGCGCCCGCAAGCGCCACAGACTGAATCACCGCACGCTCGCTGCCGGCAAGAAAAACTTCGCGCCGCGGCGGCTCGATCGATGGCTCGAAACGCATCTCCTGCGCAACCACGCCAGCAGGCGCGGTGGGCGGTTCGCTGCGCACCGCGCCACGCCGGTGCAAATACAGCATCACATCGCGCCACACCGGCGCCGCACCCGAGACACCTGACACATCATGCATCGGGCTGCCGCTGGCATTGCCGACCCATACGCCAACCGTGTAACGAGACGAGAAACCGATGGCCCAGTTGTCGCGCATGTCTTTGCTGGTGCCGGTTTTCACCGCGCTCCAGAATGGGGTGTCGAGCGGGTTGTCGAGACCGAATGCGACGGCGCGTGCGGCGCGGTCGGAGAGGATGTCGGCGATCACGTAGCTTGAAGCGGCGCTCATCGCGCGGCGCGGCGCAATCGATTGGTTCCCTGCCTGCCTCATCGCTTGGCTCCCTGCTTGGTTTGTTTCCTGGTTCCGCGATTGATTGTTGGTCAGATTGCCAGCAGGACCCATCAGCAATATCTCCGACCAAACGCCGCCATTTGCCAGTGTGCGATACGCATTGGTCAGCGTGAGCAGCGTCACATCCGCACTGCCGAGCGCGAGGCTGAAGCCGTAGTAGTCACCGGTCTCGGTCACCGTGTCCATGCCCGCAGCGCGCAGGCGCTCGGCGAAGCGGTCAGTCCCCACCATCACCAGCGTGCGCACCGCCGGCACGTTGAGCGAACCGGCCAGGCTGCTGCGCACCGACACGGCGCCGCGATAGGCCTTGGCGTAGTTGCGCGGAATGTAGAGGCCGGTGTCGGTCTTCAACTGCACGGGCGAGTCGTCGAGGATGGACGCGGCGCTGAGGCGGCCTTCCTCAATCGCGAGGCCGTAGAGAAAGGGTTTGAGCGTGGAGCCGGCCTGGCGCAAGGCAGTCGCGCCATCGACATGCGCAGCCTGCGACAGATCGCCACTGGAGCCGACCCAGGCGAGCACCTCGCCGCTGGCGTTGTCGAGCACGATCACGGCGCCGTCTTCGACGTTGCGGCCGTTCAACTCGGCCAAGCGCGTGCGCAGGGCCTTGCGTGCGGCGGACTGGACATTCGCATCGAGCGTGCTGGTGACGCGCATGCCGGGCTTGGCGCCGGCCTGGGTCAACACGCGGCGCGCGGCGTGCGGCGCGGCATCCTGTTTGGGAAACGCCTCGTAGCCGCGCGTGAGGGTGTTCTTCACCTCGGAAGCGAGGCCATCGCATGCATCTGCGGCAACGGGTTTGGCGATGTTGCGTTCGCCCGTCTGGAAATTGAGCAGCCAGCAAGCGCGGTCGGAAACGCGTTTCGCATCGGCGTTGGGCGCGCGCAAGAGTGCGGCGGCGATGGCGGATTCACGCCGGTCCAGCCCGTGCGGCGCCTTGCCGAACAGGCCGTGCGACATGGCGGAAACGCCCTGCAACTCGCCGCGATAGGTGACGAGGTTGAGATAAGCCTCGAGGATTTCGTTCTTCTTCCAGGTTTTCTCCAGCGCGAGGGCCGCGCGTGCCTGATTCACCTTTTGCGAAAATGTGCGCCCGCCTTCGCCGCGTTTCAGGTCGGCATCGAGCAGGCCCGCCAACTGCATGGTCAGGGTGCTGGCGCCGCGCATGCCGCCCTTGCCGACATTGCCCACCGCAGCGCTCATCGCGGCCTTCCAGTCGACGCCTTCGTGTTCGTAGAAGCGCTGG
>JANLTL010000397.1:0-5614 GCA_031362905.1 Burkholderiales bacterium
CACAACCAGCCCCGGTTGTCAGCGGGGCCACAGCGTCCGTTGCCGGCTGAAAGGGATTGAGGATCACTGATTGAGATTGTCGGTTGAAGTTTGAACCTGGCAAGAGAATTTGCAGTAACCCGTCAGGCAGGGGGCAGTACAAAGCCTGAAAACAAGTCATCTAAGGGCATCAAAGCGCTCCACTCTTTTTGTGAAGCCCCCTTCTGAGACAAATAAATTGGAGTAGTCATGCCCAAGATGAAAACCAAGAAGAGCGCGGCAAAGCGTCTCTTCGTCCGTCCGGGTGGCACCGTAAAGCGTGGTCAAGCGTTCAAGCGCCACATCCTGACCAAGAAAACCACCAAAAACAAACGCCATTTGCGCGGAACCACGGGTGTGCTTGACGCTGACATGAAGTCAGTCACGCGCATGCTGCCGTACGCGTAAGCCTTTGTTCACGGTTTTCTCATTCACAGTTAGGAGCACAACATGCCACGAGTTAAACGCGGTGTAACGGCGCGCGCGCGCCACAAGAAAGTCCTCGACGAAGCCAAAGGCTATCGCGGCCGGCGAGGTAACGTATTCCGGGTTGCCAAGGAAGCGGTAATGAAGGCAGGTCAATATGCCTACCGCGACCGCCGCAACAAAAAACGCGTTTTCCGCGCCCTTTGGATCGCCCGGATCAATGCCGCTGTGCGCGAGCATGGCATGACCTACAGCGTGTTCATGAACAGCCTCAAGCGCGCTGCCATCGAGGTTGATCGCAAGGTGCTGGCTGATCTGGCGGTAATGGACAAGCCGGCGTTTTTGGCATTGGTCGAAAAAGCCAAGCAGGCACCTGCTGCACCTGCACCTGCCGCAGCCTAAGCGAAGCACCGGGAAACCGGGGGGACGTTTTCTGCGTCCTGTATGACATCAAAAAGGCTGCGCTTCAAACCCGCAGCCTTTTTGTTTCCTGCGCTAACCTATCCGCCCCTGAAAGTTGCCCGACACAATGCAGGATCTGAACGCCCTCGCCGAAGAGGCACGCAGCCAGTTCGCCGCCATTGGCGACAGCGCCCAGCTCGAAGAAGCCAAGGCACGCTTCCTTGGCAAAGACGGCTCGCTCACCGCCTTGCTCAAGGGTTTGGGCAAACTGCCTGCTGACGAGCGCAAGCAGGCCGGCGAGCACATCAATGCAGCCAAGGCGGAGATTGAAGCTGCACTTCACCAGCGTCGCGAGCAGATCGCGAATCAGAAACTTGAAACCAAGTTGGCGGCAGAGGCGCTTGACGTCACGCTGCCCGGGCGGCTTGCGCAGCATGGCGGACTGCATCCGGTGACATTGAGTCAGGCACGCATCGAACAAATATTCGCGTCGATTGGCTTCGAAGTCGCAGACGGCCCCGAGATTGAAACCGACTGGTTCAATTTCACCGCACTCAACAGCCCCGAGAATCACCCCGCACGCTCGATGCAGGATACGTTCTACGTTGACGGGAAAGACTCGTCCGGCAAACCGCTCCTGCTACGCACCCACACCAGCCCAATGCAAATCCGCCATGCGCGCATGCATGTGGAGAAATACAAAGGCGCGGCGAGCATGCCACCGATCAAGGTGATTGCGCCGGGTCGCACCTATCGCGTTGATTCGGACGCGACCCATTCACCGATGTTTCATCAAGTCGAAGGCCTGTGGATTGACGAAAACGTAAGCTTTGCAGACCTCAAGGGCGTGTTTCTCGATTTCATGCGCACTTTTTTTGAAGACGACAACATCACGGTGCGCTTTCGGCCTTCGTATTTTCCATTCACCGAGCCGTCGGCCGAAATCGACATTGCGTTTTCCGCCGGACCGATGAAGGGCACATGGCTCGAAGTATCTGGTTCCGGCCAGGTCCATCCACAAGTGGTGCGCAACATGGGTCTGGATCCCGAACGTTACATCGGTTTCGCCTTTGGCTGCGGCATTGAGCGCTTGACCATGCTGCGCTATGGCATCAACGACCTGCGCCTGTTTTTTGACGGCGACATGCGCTTTTTACGGCAATTCGCCTGAGATCGCATCATCATGAAATTTTCAGAATCCTGGCTGCGCACCTTTGTCAATCCGTCCCTCTCAAGCGAGTCCCTGTGCCACGCCCTGACGATGGCGGGCCTCGAAGTCGAGGAGTCGCGTCCTGCAGCGCCCCCTTTTACCGGTGTGGTCACCGGTGAGATCAAATCGTTCGAAAAACACCCGAACGCTGACCGCCTCAACGTCTGTAGAGTCGATGTCGGCGGCCCGGACCTTCTGAATATTGTCTGTGGCGCGCCCAATGTTGCCGTCGGTATGAAAGTACCGTGCGCAATGATCGATGCCCGGTTGCCGCCGGGTCAAGATGGCAAGCTGTTCGAAATCAAACGCGCCAAGATGCGCGGCGTTGAAAGCGAAGGCATGCTGTGTTCAGCGCGCGAGCTCGGTCTGTCTGATGATCACGCCGGCCTCTTGCCATTGCCAGCGGATGCGCAGCTCGGAAAATCAGTGCGCGAAGTGCTTGACCTCGACGATCAGGTGATCACGATCAAGCTCACACCGAATCGTGCAGATGCGCTGTCAGTGCAGGGTGTCGCACGCGAGGTTGCCGCATTGACGGGTGCCGCATTGTCGCTTCCCGCTTTGAATGCTGCGCCGGTCACGATGACCGAACGTATCGCCGTCACCGTCCATGCCAAGGATTTGTGCGGCCGTTTCTCCGGCAGGCTGGTCAGGGGCGTCAATGCCAGAGCGGCAACGCCACACTGGATGAAAGAACGCCTGGAGCGATCCGGCCAGCGCTCGATTTCCGCGCTCGTGGACATCTCCAATTTCGTGATGCTTGAACTGGGACGTCCCAGCCATATCTTCGACGCGGACAAGATTCAGGGCCAGCAATTGCATGTGCGCTGGGGCCAGACGGGTGAGCAGCTCAAGTTGCTCAATGGGCAGACGGTTGATCTTGACGCCACGGTTGGTGTGATCGCAGATGCGCAAGCGGTTGAATCGCTCGCGGGCATCATGGGGGGTGATGCTACGGCAGTCAGCCTGGATACCACGCACATCTTTATCGAGGCCGCCTTTTGGTGGCCAGAAGCGATTCAGGGCCGTGCACGCCGGTTCAACTTCACTACCGAGGCAGGCCATCGCTTCGAGCGCGGCGTCGATTTTTCCACTACCGTGGAACACCTCGAGCGCCTCACAGGACTGGTCCTGGACATCTGCGGCGGGCAGGCGGGCCCGCTGGATGACCAGATCACCGCGCTGCCTGAGCGCAAGCCGGTGCGCATGCGCATTGAGCGCTGCCGCAGGGTACTTGGCGTGCCGCTCGACAAGATCACCATGCTCGACACCTTCAAGCGACTTGGTATGCCGGTGCGCGATCTGGATGACGCACTCGAGGTCACGCCGCCGCCCTATCGATTTGATCTGGCACTAGAGGAAGACCTGATCGAGGAAGTCGCACGCCTCTATGGCTTCGACAACATTCCGGCGCTGCCCCCGCGGGCGGCGGCCGCGATGAATATCGGACCTGAGTCGCGCCGCAGCGTGCTTGCGTTCAAGCGCTTGATGGCCGCGCGCGATTATCACGAGGTCATCAACTACAGCTTCGTCGACGAGGCCTGGGAGCGCGATCTTGCGGGCAATGCGGCGCCCGTCCGCGTGCTCAATCCGATTGCCAGCCAGATGGGCGTGATGCGCTCCTCGCTGTTCGGCGGCCTGGTTGCCAACGTGGTCTACAACGTCAATCGGAAACAGGCACGGGTACGCGCATTTGAAACCGGCAGCATCTTCCAGCGCGATGCCACCGTGCACGATGGCGCGCTCTCGGTGGCCGGCTTCTGCCAGCCGCGAATGCTGGGTGCGATCGCCTATGGACCGGCTGCTCGCGAGCAGTGGGGTGTCAAAACGCGCGCAGTCGATTTTTTTGACCTCAAGGGCGATCTTGAAGCGCTCATCAACCCTCTGACTGCGCGGTTTGTGCCAGCCGCCCACCCTGCGCTGCACCCAGGCCGCTGCGCACGGATCAACATCAACGGGCAGCCGGCGGGCTTCATCGGCGAACTGCACCCAAAATGGGTACAAAAGCACGGCCTGCTCGCGGCGCCCGTCCTGTTCGAAATCGACCTGGCACTCGCTACCGGTGTGCCGTTGCACGCACACAACGAGGTATCCAAGTATCCGCCGCTATCGCGCGACATCGCGCTTGCGCTCTTGGCCGTGGTGCCGGCAGCAGACGTGCTAAGCACCCTGATCGCGGCAGCACCCGAACGCGTCAGCAGCATCGAATTGTTTGACGATTTTCGCCCGCGCGCGGCGGCGACTGACAGCGCCCCGAAGGCTTCTGGCGGGCTCGCTGAAACCGAAAAAAGCCTTGCATTCCGGGTAGTTATGCAAGATACTCAGAAAACACTTACAGATGCAGAGGCTGATGAAATTTGCGACCGCCTGGTCGCTGCGGCCCAACAAAAGCATCAAGCCAGATTGCGTGCGTGACAGGAGGTCCGGGTTGCACCGCAGCCGGGAACGACATGAATCTTGAGACCAACGACATGGGCAATGAACCTGCCGAAGGCACCCTGCCCCACGATGCCGTCACGGGGACATTGACCAAAGCCGAGTTGGCCGACATGCTGTTTGAGAAGGTCGGCCTCAACAAACGCGAAGCCAAGGACATGGTCGAGACGTTTTTCGAGGAAATCCGTACCGCCCTTGAAAATGGCCACAGCGTCAAGTTGTCCGGCTTTGGCAATTTCCAGTTGCGCGACAAACCGCAACGACCTGGGCGTAACCCGAAGACCGGCGAAGAGATACCCATCACTGCCCGCCGCGTGGTGACGTTCCACGCCAGCCAAAAGCTCAAATCGATGGTAGAAGCGCACTATCATGGCCGGTCCACGCACGTCTGATCGCGCCAACGGCGTCACGCTGCCGCCGATCCCCGCAAAGCGCTACTTCACCATCGGTGAAGTCAGCGATCTGTGTGGCGTCAAGCCGCACGTGCTGCGCTATTGGGAACAAGAGTTCACCCAGCTCAAGCCAGTAAAGCGGCGCGGCAACCGCCGCTACTATCAGCATCATGAAGTGTTGTTGATCCGGCGCATTCGCGAGCTGCTTTACGAACAGGGTTTCACCATTAATGGCGCGCGCAACCGTCTGGACGAGGCGATTGCGGTGCCTGTCAAACCGAGTAGTGCGCCTGCCGCTTCAACTGAGGCCGGGGACCTCTCGCGGGCGCCTTCTTTCAATTTTTCCGGGCTGCGCCGTGATTTGCAGGCCGTTGCTGATCTGTTGCGTTGATGTACATGATTATTCTGGGCGCAACAGCGGCGTTTTGCTAAAATGCACGTGTTGATCGTGCGCCACAACGCATCGCAATACCGGAGAGGTGGCAGAGTGGTCGAATGTACCTGACTCGAAATCAGGCGTAGGTGTAAGCCTACCGTGGGTTCGAATCCCACCCTCTCCGCCACTTGTCTGAATCGTCGACCCGGTGCCGCCGGCACGTTCGCATCAACACGCTCACGCCGCCGAACGCAACCGCGCACACGAGAGCAAAAGATGAACAAGAAAACCGCGTTTGGCCGCGTCTTCCCTCCCAACAAGGCATGGCTGGCGAAACTCCCCCCTGAGGAGATC
>JANLTL010000103.1:0-3999 GCA_031362905.1 Burkholderiales bacterium
CTGACCGCATGCATGCCGAATCCGGTTGTCTGATGAGCTATGGCGGCAGTCTGGAGGACATGTTCCGCTACGCCGCCACTTACGTCGACAAAATCTTCAAGGGTCGCTCGCCGAGTGAGCTGCCGGTGGAGCAGCCGACGCGGATTGAACTGTTCATCAACGGCAAGACGGCGAAAGCGCTGGGGCTGAAGATTCCGCAGGCGCTGCTGATCAGTGCCGACAAGGTGATCGAATGAACCATCCTGTGAACATGCGCCGCACACTCCTCGCGGCTGCCGGTGCCGGCACGCTGATGGCCCCTATCGCGTCGCTGGCGCAACAGCCGGCAGCCCCTGCGGTGAAAACCTGGCACATCGGCATTCTGGTGCTGACCAACCGTACCGCCAGCGTAGACCCGGATTCATACGGCGGCTTCATGAACAGTCTGCGTGAGCTGGGTTATGTCGAGGGTCGCAATCTCAGCGTCGACTGGCGCTTTGCGGAAGGCGACGCGACACGCCTGCCGGGGCTCGCCATGGAGCTTGCAGCCAGCCGGCCCGACGTGCTGCTCGGCTTCGCGACCAATTCGGCGCTGGCACTGCAGAAGGCCACTTCGGCGATCCCGATCGTGATGACCACCAGCACCGACCCGGTGGCCAGCGGCCTGATCAAGAGCCTGGCGCGCCCCGGCGGCAATGTCACCGGCATCCTGACACTGTCCGGCGAGCTCGGCCCGAAGCGCCTTGAAATGTTGCGTGCCATGGTGCCCAAATTGTCGACCGTGGCGATGCTGATCAATCCCGCCAGTGCCACCGCGAAGTCGGCTGTGGACGCCGCCGTTGGTGCGGGGCGTCAGCTCGGTATCCGGATTGTGACGATAGAGGCGACAACGCCATCGGAGATTGACGCCGGCTTCGTGCGGATGCGCCAGCTGCAGGCAGGCGCGATGATCGTGCCGCTGAACCCTGTGTTCATCCAGCAGCGCGACCAGATCGCGGCACTTGCGGCGAAATACCGCATGCCCTCGATGGCCGCTGACAAAGGGTTCGCGGAAGCGGGTTGCCTGATGAGCTACGGCAGCAACCTGGGCAGCAACTACCGGCGCCTGGCGGTCTACATGGACAAGATTTTCAAGGGCGCCAAACCCGCCGATCTTCCCGTCGAGCAGCCGACCAGGATTGAACTGGTGATCAACGGCAAAACCGCGAAGGCGCTGGGCCTGAAGATTCCGCAGGCGCTGCTGATCAGTGCCGACAAGGTGATTGAATGAACCATCAAATGAACATGCGCCGCACACTCCTCGCGGCTGCCGGTGCCGGCACGCTGATGGCCCCTATCGCGTCGCTGGCGCAGCAGCCGGGCAAGGCGCCGGGCAAAGTCTGGCGTGTCGGCTTTCTGGCGCTGACCAATCGCGCAGCTACTCTCGACCCGGAGGTGTATGGCGCCTTCGCGCCAGGCATGCGCGAACTGGGTTACGTCGAAGGCAGGAACCTGTTGATTGAATGGCGCTTTGGAGAGGGAGACTCAAAACGCCTGCCCGCGCTTGCGGCGGAATTGGCGCAACTAAAGCCCGACGCGCTCGTCGGCGCCGGCACCAACGCCGCGCTGGCCTTGCAGAAGGCCACTTCGGTCATTCCGATCGTCACGGCCACCAGCACCGACCCGGTGGCGAGCGGATTGATCAAGAGCCTGGCCCACCCCGGTGGCAATGTCACCGGCGTCCTGGGGCTGGCCGGCGAGCTCGGTCCGAAGCGCCTTGAGATGCTGCGTGCCATGGTGCCCAAATTGTCGACTGTGGCCGTGCTGACCAATCCCGCCAGCGCCACCTCGACATCGGCGCTTGAAGCGGCCGTGAACGCCGGGCGCCAGCTCGGCATCCGGATTGTGCCGGTGGAGGCCGGCACGCCGCAGGAAATCGATGGCGCGTTCGCGCAGATGCGCAAGCACAACGCGGGGGCGCTGGTGGTGGTGCTGAACGGCTTGTTCATGCAACAAACAGAGCGGATCACGGCGCTCGCGGCGAAACATCGCTTGCCCTCGATTGCCGCCGTCAGGAGTTTTGCCGAAGCCGGTGGCCTGATGAGTTATGGCAGCAACCTGGGCAGCAACTACCGGCGCCTGGCGGTCTACCTGGACAAGATTTTCAAGGGCGCCAAACCGGCCGATCTGCCGATGGAACAGTCGATGAAATTTGAACTCGTGATCAACGGCAAGACCGCGAAGGCGCTGGGACTGAAAATCCCGCAATCGTTGTTGATCAGTGCGGACCGGGTGATTGAATGAATCCGCGTCGCAAGCTCCTGTTGACGATCGGCGCCAGTGCGCTCTCAGCGCCGATCGCCGCGCTGGCGCAGCAGCCGGGCAATCCGGCGCGAGCGGCAACAGGGAAAATATGGCGCGTCGGCATTCTGGCGCCGCGCAGTCGTCCCGCCGCGCTCGAGGGCGATGACTACGGAGCATTTCCGCGCGGCCTGCGCGAGTCTGGCTATGTCGAAGGAAAAAACCTTGTCATCGAGTGGCGCTTCGCCGACAACGATGTCAAGCGCATGCCGGGCCTGGCTGTGGAACTGCTGGCGCTGAACCTGGATGTCGTCATCACTGCGGGAGAGAACAGCGCGCTGGCGATGCAAAAGGCCACCAGCACGACGCCGATCGTGAGTACCGGTGTCAGCGACCCGGTTGGCGCCGGATTGGTCAAGAGCCTGGCGCGACCGGGTGGCAACGTCACCGGGATCTCCAGCATCACCGGCGAGCTCGCTCCCAAACGCCTCGAAATGCTGCGTGCCATCGCGCCCAAGGCGGTGCGCGTTGCGGTGCTGGTCAATCCCACCAACCCCGGCAACGTGAAGACGCTGGAAAGCGTGCAGGCGGCTGCGCCGAAGGTCGGTGTGACGATTCTTCCGGTGCAAGCCAGTTCAGTGCAGGACATCGACAGCGCCTTCACGCTGATGCGCAAGCAGGGCGCCGACGCGCTGCTGGTGATCCTGAATCCGCTTTTCCAGCAACAAAGACACGAGATAGCGCGCCTGGCCGCGGATCACCGCTTGCCGTCGATGACGGCCGCGCGGATCTATACCGAAGCGGGCTGCCTCATCAGCTACGGGTCGAACATCTACGAAGAGTTTCGGCGTACCGGTTTTTATGCGGACAAGATATTCAAGGGCGCCAAACCCGCCGATCTTCCCGTTGAGCAGCCGACCAGGTTCGAACTGGTGATCAATGGCAAGACTGCGAAGGCCCTTGGACTGAAAATCCCGCAATCGTTGTTGATCAGTGCAGACAAGGTGATCGAATGAACCAGCCAACCAACGCGCGTCGCATACTCCTCGTGGCGCTTGGAGCAGGCACGCTGGCGGCGCCGTTCGCTGCCCTCGCGCAACAGCCGAACGTTCCCGCGGGAGCGCCGGGAAAAGTCTGGCGCATTGGCGTGCTCGCGCTGGGTAGCCGCGCATCCTCCGTCCTCTTTGCCGCCGCAATCGTGCAAGGCCTGCGCGAACTTGGCTATGTCGAGGGCGGCAATCTGGTCATCGAATGGCGCTACGCCGAGGGTGACCTGGCGCGCCTGCCCGGCCTCGCCGCGGAACTGGTGCAGTTGAAGGTCGATCTCATCGCGGCTGCGGGAAACGACGCCACTCTGGCGGCGCAGGCGGCGACGGGCACGATCCCGATCGTCATGACGTCCACCAGCGACCCGGTCGGCAACGGCATCATCAAAAGCCTGGCGCGGCCCGGTGGCAACGTTACCGGCATTGCGGACCTGTCTGCCGAACTCGGCGGCAAACGCCTTGAAATGCTGCTCGCCATGATGGCGGGTGCGGCATCGACTCCGGCGGCCGCGAAGACACCCAAGGTGTCGCGTGTCGCGGTGCTGGGGCGCTCCCAGACTCGCGGCCAACTGTGGGCGCTCAAGCATATTCAGGAGGCTGGATTGAGTGTTGGCATCACCATTGTGCCGTTCTATGCGGGCACAGTTGCGGAAATTGACCAGGCATTCGCGTCGATGCGCCAGCAGCGGGTCGC
>JANLTL010000106.1:0-6433 GCA_031362905.1 Burkholderiales bacterium
GCGCGCACCGACGATGCCTATCGCTTACGGTTGCGCGTGCAACTTCTGATCAACGCATCGAGCGGCAAAAACAACACCACCGAAAACAAGGTCGAGCCGTACATGCTGTCACGCGCCTTCAATTCCGGATTTTCTCTCGCCCTGATGCGCAAGGACGTGGAGACGGCGCAGTCGTTCATCGCTGCAATGGAGACGCCCGGGGAATTCGTCAGCCACTGCGCAGCCCATTGGCGCGCGGCAGAGCAAGGCCTCGACCAGGGAGTCGATCACACCGCCATGTATGCGCATGTGAACCCGGCGCGCTAATTGGAGCAGATGCTCATCTGCCCGGCACAAGCACCAGGGCACGGACCTGGCCCTGACAATGTGGGTTCCGTGGGTTCCGTGGGTTCCGTGGGCTCCGTTGGCTCCGTTGGCTCCGATTGCCCTTGGTACCCGCTCGGCGTCATGGGGAGCTCTGGCGCAATGAGTACTTTGGTTCCCCGCACCGTCGACACGGTCAGCTCCAGTGTTAAATTTGCCTCTTGCGAACGAAGCATCCTTCTGAAAGAGATCATGCGATGAAAAGCTACGACGTCACCGAATGGGGCAAGCCGCTGCAGCTCGCCATCAAGGACACGCCGGTACCCCAAGGTACCGAAGTGCTGGTCAAACTCAAATACTGCGGCGTTTGTCACAGCGATGTGCATATCCGCGATGGCTATTTTGATTTGGGTGGCGGCAAGAAGTTTTATATGAGCGAGCGCGGCATGAAGCCGCCGGTGACGCTGGGGCATGAACCGTTTGGCACTGTCATCGGTGCGGGACCCGACGCGGCAAGCGCCGGCGCTGTCCCCATCGGCGAGGATCGCCTGATCTTCCCGTGGACTGGATGCGGTAGCTGCGCACGCTGCGTCGAAGGCAAAGACAATTGGTGCGCCACACCACGCTTTATTGGCATTCAGCGCCCCGGTGGCTATGCCGATCACCTGTTGGTGCCGCACCCGCGCTATCTCGTCGATGCCACCGGCGTGGACCCGGCCTATGCCCCGATTCTCGCGTGCTCCGGCCTCACCACTTACAGCGCGATCAACAAGTTGAAGCCATTCAAGGGGGACGATTGGATTGTCGTCATGGGCGCCGGCGGCCTCGGCCTGATGGCAGTGGCGATGCTGCGTGCAATGGGTCACGCGCGCATTGTCTGTTGTGACATCGATGCCGGCAAGCTCGGTCCGGCCAAGGATGCGGGCGCGACCGAAGTGATGAATTCTGCCGACGCCGGCACCCTCGCTAAATTGCAGGCGCTCCCCGGTGGCGTGGTGGGTGTCGTTGATCTGGTCGGCGCGACGCAGACTGCGCAACTCGGCATCGCGTCCTTGCGCAAGGGTGGCCGCTATGTGGTGGTCGGGCTGTTCGGCGGCGAAATTCCGCTGTCACTGGTGCCGATGGCGCAACGCGCCATCACGATTCAAGGCTCCTATGTCGGCGACGTGCAGGAGCTGCGAGAAGTGGTGGCACTGGCACAGTCGGGCAAGCTCAAGCCGATTCCCACCGAGACACGCGCGATGGATCAAATTTCACCGACGCTCGATCAGCTCAAGGCAGGAACGGTGATCGGGCGCGTGGTAGCGAAGATCGATTGATCCACTGACCCTTGCCGGGCGGCCAGCAGCGCTGCCAGACTCTTTCACACCAGACTCTTACACCCATGTCCAATCCCACTCGCGGCACGCGCGGCATGGCCGTCGCGCCCCACTCCCTGGCGGCGCAATCTGCGCTGGCTGTATTGCGCGAAGGCGGCAACGCGGTCGAGGCGATGATCGCCGCCACTGCCACCATCTCAGTGGTCTACCCGCACATGAATGGCATCGGCGGCGACAGCTTCTGGCTGGTGCGCTCCGTCAAGGATGGCGTGATCGGCATCGACGCGTGCGGCGCCGCGGCGGCCAACGTGACGCGCGCGCAGTACGCGCCACGCGACGGGCAGAGCCTGGCGATTCCGTTTCGCGGCCCCACCGCAGCGATCACCGTGGCCGGTACCATGTCGGGCTGGGACGCTGCGCATCGCACCTCGCGCGATCAACTCGGCGGGCACATGCCGGTATCGCGCCTGCTTGAAGATGCCATTCATTACGCAACACAGGGCATTGCGGTGACCGGCTCACAGCATATGAACACGTCCAAAAAGCTTGCCGAGCTAAAAGAAGTGCATGGCTTTGCCAGCGCCTTTCTGCCTGATGGAAAGGTACCGGAGACCGGCGCAGTGTTCAAACAGCCGCGCATGGCCGCTACGCTGAAGTCCTTGGTGGGAGCGGGTCTTGTCAGTTTTTACAGTGGTGACCTGGCGCGCGCGATTGCCAATGATCTCAAAAACGCCGGCAGCCCGGTGACGCTGGCCGACTTGCAGCAGCATCAGGCGCTGGTGCGCACGCCGCTGCAACTGAAGCACTCCCTGGGCACGCTCTACAACATGCCGCCGCCCACGCAGGGTTTGATCAGCCTGATGATCCTGGGCATGATGGATCGCCTGGGTGCAGCCCGGCATGATCACCTCTCGGCCGATTTTGTCCACATCGCAGTGGAAGCGACCAAGCGTGCATTCCAGGTGCGCGACCGCCACATCACAGATCCGCAAACGATGGCGCGCAATGGTGCACCAGACGCGCAGTCGTTTCTGGACGCTGCCAGTCTCGACGCGATGGCGGCAAAGATTGACTTGACCAGCGCTGCGCCGTGGGGGGCGGGCAAGGGCCCGGCTGACACCATCTGGATGGGCGCGATTGATGGCGCAGGCAATGCCTGCTCGATCATTCAATCGATTTATCACGAGTTCGGCTCCGGCGTGGTGTTGGGCGAGACTGGCATCAATTGGCAAAATCGCGGCGCCTCGTTTTCGCTCGATCCCACACACATCAACACGCTGGAACCCGGCAAAAAGCCATTTCATACCCTCAACCCGGCGCTCGCCTTGCTTGACGATGGCCGCGTCATGGTTTACGGCAACATGGGTGGCGACGGCCAACCGCAGAGCCAGTCTGCCGTGTTCTCGCGCGCCGCCATGATGGGTCTCAATCCGCAGGATGCGGTCGCCGCGCCGCGCTGGCTGCTGGGGCGCACCTGGGGCCAGACTTCTGACACGCTCAAGCTTGAAGGACGTTTCCCTGCTGCGACAGTGGCGGAGCTCAAACGCCGCGGCCATGATGTCGAGATGTACCCTGACTTCGATGAAACCCTCGGCCACGCCGGTTGCGTGATCCGGCACGCCAATGGCAACTTCGAGGGCGGCTTTGATCCGCGCTCGGACGGCGGCGTTGCTGCGTTCTGATTGCGACATTGCGATTCTTTTGCAATTCCTTCAATCTTTGCACCTCTGCCAACGCAGCTTCCGTGAATGACTGAGCGTGTTCGCCTCGACAAATGGTTGTGGGCGGCGCGTTTTTTCAAGACCCGTTCGATCGCAACCGCCACGATTGACGCCGGTCGTGTGACGCTCAATGGCGAGCGAGTCAAGCCAGCCAAGGAGGTCAGAGCGGGCGATCGGCTGAGCGTGCGTACACCCGCAGGTGACTTCGCCGTCACGGTTGCCGCGCTGTCAGAGAAGCGTGGCAATGCGCAGGCCGCTGCGCTGCTGTATCAGGAGACCGACGAGAGCCGCGCCGCGCGCGCCGCCGAAGCCCTGCGCAAAAAGCGCTTCGACGACCCAGCCGCGCACATCGTCGCGCGCCCCACCAAAAAAGACCGCCGCACGCTGGACCGGTTTCGCGATGATTGAATCGGCGGCTGCATACAAGGTCGAAGCCAGCGTCGAAGATGAAGCTGCCGTTGCTCCCGGCGGCGGCGGGCGCGCCGCATAGTGCGCGTACGCGGCGCAGGTAAACTGCTCGCTTCACATTCCAATAAACGGAGACGCTCAATGAAACAATCTGTTGCCGGCTTGATGTTGCTGTGCGTCGCCGCTTGCGCGCACGCCCAGCCCTATCCGAACAAACCGGTCAAGGTATTGGTGCCCTTCGTCGCCGGCGGCACCAGCGACATCGTCGCGCGCGCGGTGGCGCAAAAGCTCACCGAGGCCGGCTACACCGCGCTGGTCGAGAACCGCCCTGGCGCGAATGGCTCGATTGCCGCCGAAGTGCTTGCCAAATCCCCGGCTGACGGCTACACCATCATGGTCGGCTCAATCGGTGTATTCGCCATCAACATGAGTCTGTACAAGAGCCCGAAATACGACGTGATCAAGGATCTGGACGCCGTCACCGTTGCCATCAGCACACCCAACGTGCTCATCACGCCACCGACTTTTGCAGCAAACAACCTCAAGGAATTCATCGACTACGCGCGCAAGAATCCGGGGAAAATTTCTTATGGCTCCTCCGGATCCGGCTCCAGCGATCACCTGTCAGCTGAACTCTTCAAGCAGCAAACCAAGACCTTTGGCGTGCATATTCCCTATCGCGGCGGCGCGGCGGCGCAGACCGACATCATGGCCGGTGTGATCGAAGCCTCGTTCCAGAATTTCGGCACCGTCGTGCCTTATATCCGCGCCGGCAAGATGAAGGCGCTCGCGGTGACGTCGAAGGCGCGCATGCCCCAACTACCCGAGGTGCCGACCGTGATTGAGGGCGGCCTCGCCGGTTTTGAGGTCACCTCATGGCAGGCGGTGGCTGCGCCCAAAGGCACGCCGAAGGACGTCATGGCCAAGCTGCACGGCGACATTACCAAGGGTCTGCGCGCAGCCGACATCAGCAAGCGCTTCGCTGATCAAGGCTTTGACATCGTCGCCAACACGCCCGAGCAGGCAGGCACCTTCTTCAAAGCAGAGATCGAGCGCTGGGCCAGTGTAGTGAAGGCATCCGGCGCACAGGTGGATTGACCGTTGCAAGGTGCATGGCACGGGGGCGCTGCTGGCACAGTGAGCCGTCATCGACGGTCACGTCGACAAGAGCCGCTCCCCCCAAGGGTTTCAGGCCACCAACGCAGAGACAACAAAGTGCCGCGCAACCTGTTGGCGGCGCCTCAGCACCGCCTGCAACGCTACACCGTCATGCCGCCCGATACTTCCAGCACGGCACCGTTGATATAGCTTGCGTCATCTGACGCGAGAAACGCATAGACGCTCGCAACTTCCTCTGGCTTGCCCAGGCGGCCGAGCGAGACGCGCCCGGCAAGTTGCTTCATCACGGGTTCGGGAATCGCATCAAGAATTTGGGTGGCAATGAAGCCCGGCGCCACCGCATTGACGCGAATCCCTTTCGGCCCCAGCTCCCGAAACCAGGTCTTGGTAAAACCGATCACGCCAAATTTGGTCGCCGAGTAATTGGTCTGGCCAAAATTGCCGTAGAGACCCACGATTGATGAGGCATTGAGGATCACCCCGCTGCCGCGTTCGATCATGCCCGGCACCACCGCCTGCGCGCAATTGAACACGCCCTTGAGATTGACATCGATCACCGTGTCAAACTCGACTTCGGTCATCTTGACCAGGCGCGCATCCCTGGTGATACCGGCGTTGTTGACCAGAATGTCGATGCGGCCCCTCAGCTCCAGCACCTCGCGCACCATCGCGTCCACACTGGCGCGCTGCGTCACATCGACAATCACGCCACTCGCGGCACCGGCGCGCAGGGCATTGCAGGCTGCCACTGCAGCGTCAATCTGATCGCGCTTGAGGTCCGCGATGACGACGTGTGCGCCTTCCGCAGTGAACCGCTTTGCCGTGGCCAGGCCAATGCCGTTGGCCGCGCCCGTGATGATGGCTACCCGCTCGTTGAGACGCATGAATTGTTCCACCTTGAATGGTCAAAGCGGCGGATTGTAGCGAATGCGGCGCGACCGGGAGGCACGCGCTCTGATAACCGTACATTGCTGCACGCGCGCTGATCACCTATGCGCCGATTTGAGACAGCACTCCAGATCGGGGGACGGAAACGTTCACCGGCTCACGGTCAGGCACCGCCAGCAATAGTCAACAATCAGGGCGCCCGTACCGCTGCATGCAGACCGAGCGCAATTGCGATTTTTCGTTTGCCAGACGGCGCTCCGCCTCGTATTGCGCCTGCCTCTTCACTGCCTGCTCGTTCCGTTCAGTCTGCTGGCGGCGGTTTTCTTCCTGGCGCGCCGATGATTGATCCTGGCGCGTCTGGCTCTGGACTTCCCGGCTGACTTCTCTACCAGCCTGCAACGCCTCACGGCGCAATTGCTCCTCCCGCCTTTCCCCCTCGCGCCGCTGCTGCGAGTCGAACCGCGCCTTGTTACGATCCTCTTCAGCTGCCTGAATTTCAGCCTGTTTGCGCTTCTCGTCTTCGGCAATGCGCAGCGCCTGCTCGATGATCTGCTTTTGCATCTGCGCCTTTTCGCGCGCCTGATAGAACCACATGCCCGCTACCACCAACACGACCACGGCCACAATGATGACATTGCGTGTCGAAAACCATCTCGCACTTTCACCATCATCCAG
>JANLTL010000154.1:0-5031 GCA_031362905.1 Burkholderiales bacterium
CTTACAAAAATCATCTGCAAATGGTAACACGCACCCTTATGGCGAATTGTCGACCCCGACCGATTTGGCAAATCATGGAGAGGTCATCAGCTTGAAAGCTTTGGTGGAAGCGGATTTCAGGCATACATTCCTCTAACAATAGCCCCCACCAACGCTCTTCAGCCAGTCACTATCTGAAAACCAGATGTATCCACCATCGCTCCAAACTCGCAGCCAGCCGGTCCTCCCTCCAGGCTCGTACCTCGTTGGACGAGACTGTTGACCCCGTAGACCCAAGTGATCCCGGATCGCTACTGCTGATCGAGCAGAAACTGACCAAAGAAGGCAGCCAGTTCGTCATGCGCATCCAGCGGCAGTACGTTCGAGACGTACTGGTCAGGACGGACCAAAACCATCACGCCTTGCGCGCGATCGATGCCGCGCAGATCAAAGATGTCGGTACCGTTTTTGAGGTCGGGGCAATAGGCCTTCTCGTAATCGATGAGACCGAAGCTCCCCTTGCGCGGCAGCAGAATCGGCGGCAGATCTTGCACCTTGAGGTCGCGGTGTCCCTGCTGGAACACCGCGCGCACGTCAATCACGCTGTCGATGTCGGCCCCGACCGGGGTGAAGCGGCGCACCGGCGAATTCGGCGACTCTGCCAAAAAGGCGGTGAGTTCGCGCAGTTGCTTGCCGCTCGCGTCGGCAAAGACATAGATGCGCCAGGCGCCATCCGCACGCGCGGCATGGCCGAGCTGCACCGGCTTGGCGTCGGAGAGGCGCACCACGGGTGCCGAGTGGAAACGCATGCCGATCGTGAAGCCCTTGGCGAGGTCCTGGTGGGTTGCGACGGCGGTCAGTACCGTCGCCGGTGCGTAGCGTGTCGCAACGCCAGCCGTGTAGCGGCCTGATTTGACGAAGTAGGCCTGCAGCTCTTGCGGATCGACCCCGCCCTGTTGCGGGTGGTTCGGATCCTTCGGCGGCGACGCCATGATCTTCGACCACTCCTTGTCGAAGGCGATGAGCTCCTCGGCGATGGCATGGCGCTCGGCGGAGTAGGTGCGCAGCAGTTCGGGCTTGGCACGTCCCTCGAGCACGGCGGCAAGTTTCCAGCCGAGGTTGAAGGCGTCCTGCATCGATACGTTCATGCCCTGGCCGGCCTTTGCGCTGTGCGTGTGGCAGGCATCGCCCGCGATGAAGACGCGCGGCAGGCGCGCTGTGGCCCCACCTGCGGCCTCGGCCTGATCGGCCGGTACATCGTCAAAGCGGTCGGTGACGCGCTGGCCGACCTGGTACACCGCGAACCACACCACGCTTTTCACGTCAAGCGTATACGGGCGCAGCACCCGCTGCGCCGTCGCGATCACCGACTCCTGTGTGTGCTGGTCGCGGAAAGCGTCGCGCTTGTTGGGGTCTATCTCGCCCAAGTCGACATAGAGCCGCACCAGATAGCCGCCCTCGCGCGGGATCAGCAGGATGTTGCCCTCATCCGCAGACTGGATCGCGGCCTTGAGCCGGATATCCGGGAAGTCGGTGACGGCCAGCATGTCCACCACGCCCCAGGCGTGGTTGGCGAAGTCACCGCCCGGCACGGCGCCGATCGCATCGCGCACGCGGCTGCGCGCACCGTCGCAGCCCACAACGTACTTGGCGCGCACGATAGTCTGCGCACCGCTGACCACATCGCGCAGCGTGACCACTACCGGGTGCTCGCTAACCGGCTCACCTGTTGACTTACCGGCGGACTTACCGGCGGACTCACCGGCAGACTCACCTGCGGGTTCGACCTTCAGCGTGACGAACTCCAGACCGTAGTTGGCCTCAAGCCGCGACGGTGACCTGCGCATGGTGTCGAGCAGGTACTGCTGCAGGCGGGCCTGGTTGACGATGACGTGCGGGAACTCTGACAGGCCGTCTTCGGTGTCCTGGATGCGCCCGGTGCGCACGATGCGCGAGCGGTCTTCGGTTGATGGACGCCAGAACACGGTCTCGTTGACCCAGTAGGCTTCGTCCACGAGTTTCTGACCCAGGCCGAACGCCTCGAACATTTCCACCGTGCGGCAAGCGATACCGTCGGCCTGGCCCACCTTGAGCGGGCCGTCGCGGCGCTCGATCAGCCGCGTGCTGATGCCGGGGAACTGTGAGAGCTGTGCGGCCAGCAAGGCGCCGGCAGGCCCGCTGCCAACGACCAGAACATCGACAGTGGCGGGCAGCGCCGCTTTGCGAACGCCGGGGTCGCCGGGTGCGTAGCCATTCAGATAAAACTGCATGTTGCCTCCGTGTTGCCTGCCGCGTTGCCTGCTTTGTCGCGCGTACCGGCCAGACCAGCGGAACGTGTACTGGAGTCTATCATCCGCAAAGTGTCACTCGCAAAGCTGCGCGGAGAGCGGCCTGTAAACCCGCACGGGGAGCGGGTCTTGGATGCCTCCGGCCTGCGACTGGCTCCAGTCAAGGCTTTCCGGGCTGGCACAAAAGAATGGATATAGTGGCATGGTGCGACGCAACATCGGAAATGCAAAAAAGTGCTTGACAAGCTTTTTGAACATGCAATATTATGCATGTATTGATTTCGCAAACACGCATTATTTTGCAACATCGGCTTGTGTGAATCTTGTGCGACACCGCCACAAACAAACAACCCCAAGGAGACTGCACCATGACCGCCATTACCGCCGCACCCGCCCCTCGCGTCGATTACCAGACCAGCCCGTCGCAGTACAAGCACTGGAAACTGAAATTCGAAGGCCCGGTCGCCACCCTCTCGGCCGACTTCGACGAAAACGCCGGCCTGCGCCCCGGCTACAAACTCAAGCTCAACAGCTATGACCTCGGCGTGGACATCGAGCTCAATGACGCGATCAACCGCATCCGCTTCGAGCACCCTGAAGTGCGCACGGTGGTCGTCACCAGCGCAAAAGAAAAAGTGTTTTGCTCGGGCGCCAACATTTTCATGCTCGGCGTTTCCAGCCATGCCTGGAAGGTCAATTTCTGCAAATTCACCAATGAGACGCGCAACGGGTTGGAAGATTCTTCCACTCACAGCGGCCTCAAATTCCTGGCGGCCGTCAATGGTGCTTGCGCCGGCGGCGGGTACGAGCTGGCGTTGGCCTGCGACGAGATCATGCTGGTTGATGACCGCGCCTCGGCCGTGAGCCTGCCCGAAGTGCCGCTGCTTGGCGTATTGCCCGGCACCGGTGGCCTGACCCGCGTGACCGACAAGAAGCATGTGCGCCATGACTTAGCCGACCTGTTTTGCACCAGCGTTGAAGGCGTGCGCGGCCAGAAGGCCAAAGACTGGCGTCTCGTGGATCACATCGCCAAGCCGGCCGTGTTTGCCCAAAAAGTCAAAGAGCGCGCGCTTGAGCTGGCCGCGAAAAGCGACCGCCCGGCCGATGGCAAGGGCGTGGCCCTGCCGCCGGTCACCCGCAGCATTGAAGCCGATGCGCTGCGCTATCCGAACGTGACAATCGAGATCGACCGCGCCAAGCGCACCGCCACTTACACCGTCAAAGGCCCCACGGGCGCGCAACCCACCGGCATCGCCGGCATCACCGCCGCAGGCAGCGCGTGGTATCCGCTGGCCCTGGCGCGCGAACTCGAAGATGCGATTCTGTCGATGCGTACCAACGAACTCGACATCGGCACCTGGCTCATCAAGACCGAAGGCGATGGCGCCGCCGTGCTGGCGATGGACGCGACCCTGATGGCCAATAAAGACCATTGGCTGGTGCGCGAAACCATCGGCCTGCTGCGCCGCACCTTCTCGCGCTTGGACGTGTCGTCGCGCAGCCTGTTTGCACTGATCGAGTCTGGCTCCTGCTTTGCCGGCACCTTCCTCGAACTCGCCCTCGCTTGTGACCGCATCTATCACCTCGCACTGCCCGATGACGCGGCGAAGGCCCCCACCATCACGGTGGCCGACACCAACTTCGGTTTGTATCCGATGGTCACCGGCCAGAGCCGCCTCGGCCGCCGCTTCTATGACGAAGCACCGGCGCTCGACGCGGTGCGCGCCAAAGGGGGTCAAGCGCTCGACGCCGACGCCGCCTTCGCCATCGGTCTGGCCACCTCCAACCCGGACGATATCGACTGGGCCGATGAAGTGCGCATTGCGATCGAAGAGCGTGTGGCGATGTCGCCCGATGCGCTCACCGGCATGGAAGCCAACCTGCGCTTCAATGGGCCGGAGAACATGTTCACGCGCGTGTTCGGCCGTCTCACCGCCTGGCAAAACTGGATCTTCCAGCGCCCCAATGCGGTCGGCGAAAAAGGCGCGCTCAAGCTCTATGGCAAGGGCGACAAAGCCGCGTTCGACTGGAACCGTGTTTAAGCTTGCCGAAATATTGACACCGGATTTATCGTCAATTCAGACTGCGCCACATTGCGTCACACTGGACCAACCCAATTCAAACCAATTCAAACCAAATCATCGAGACCACAGGAGAGCATCATGAGCAGCATCAACTACAGCGACAAAATCCCCAACAACGTTGACCTGGGGAGCGACCGCACCCTGCAACGCGCATTGGAGCAATGGCAGCCGAATTTCCTCAACTGGTGGGGCGATGTGGGTCCGGAAGGCTCGAACAATTACGACGTGTATCTTCGCACCGCCGTGAGTGTGGATCCGCAAGGCTGGGCCCAATTCGGCCATGTCAAGATGCCCGATTACCGCTGGGGCATTTTTCTGAACCCGGGTGAAGCGGAGCGCAAGATCCACTTCGGTGATCACAAGGGCGAAAAGGCCTGGACCGATGTGCCCGGCGAATACCGCGCCAACCTGCGCCGCATCATCGTCACGCAGGGTGATACCGAGCCGGCTTCGGTTGAGCAGCAGCGCCACCTCGGCCTCACCGCGCCGTCGATGTACGACCTGCGCAACCTGTTTCAGATCAATGTCGAAGAAGGCCGCCACCTGTGGGCGATGGTCTACCTGCTGCACAAACATTTTGGCCGCGACGGGCGTGAAGAAGCCGAAGCGCTGCTGGAGCGCCGCTCGGGCGATGAGAACAATCCGCGCATCCTGCAGGCCTTCAACGAGCAGACGCCCGA
>JANLTL010000180.1:0-4590 GCA_031362905.1 Burkholderiales bacterium
GCGCGCACAAACACACAAAAAATCCGAGTGGCCTGCGCAATATCGGCCTGAAGGCGACCGGGCCGCGCCTGCGCATCCTCGAACTGTTTCAGACCAGCGGCGTGCGCCACCTGAGCGCCGAGGACGTCTACCGGCAGTTGCTTGCAGAAAAAATGGAAGTGGGCCTGGCCACGGTCTATCGCGTGCTCACCCAGTTCGCGCAAGCCGGCCTGCTCGAACGCCGTCACTTCGAGTCGGGCAAGGCGGTGTTCGAGCTCAATGAAGGCGCGCACCACGATCATCTGGTCTGCCTGCAGTGCGGACGCGTCGAAGAGTTTTACGACCCCGAAATCGAGCGCCGCCAAAAAAAGATTGCGAAAGAACGCGGCTTCACACTGCACGACCACTCGCTCTCGCTGTATGCCGACTGCACCAAGGTGCGCTGCCCGCATCGCGGCGGTGCCGCCCTCGGCGCGCCGGCCGGCTAGACCCGCACAGGCACGCTTGCCCGGCCGGCCCGCCACAGCTTCACGCCGCGCCCACCGCCACTTTCTGCGTGCCACGCCAGCCCTGCGCAAAATTGGGATAGGTCTCGCCGATCTCGTCGAGAATGCGGCTGCGCATCAGCGCCAGCGTGGCGTCTTCGGGGCCAGGTGTCAGCGGCACCGGCGCTGCCGGCACATCAAAATCGAATCCGGTCTGATCACGCACTTCTTCCACGCTATGTCCCGGGTGCACGCTTTGCAGGCTGAAGCGCCGCGTCGTCTTGTCAAAGGCAAACAGGCACAGTCCGGTGAGCAGCGCGTGCGGACCGCCCGGGCGGTACACGCCGTCGTCACGCGGGCCGGCGGCGGAAATGAACTCGACCCTGGGTACAAACACGCGCCGCGTGTGTTCTTCGCGAAACAAAATCACGCGCGGGATCAGGTGGTACAGATAGGCGGACCCGAACGAGCCCGGCCAACGCACCGGCGACTGCGGGTAACCGTCGACGCCGACCAGGTTGATGTTGGCATGGCCGTCGATCTGCCCGCCGCCGAGGAAGAATGCGTCCACGCGCCCTTGCGCAGCGAGGTCAAACAACTCGACCCCGCCATTGGTAAAGGCATTGTGACGGCGCGAACCGAGCACGCTGACTCGGGTCGCCCCGTTTGACAGCGCGCGTTCGAGCAAAGCCCCCGCGCCGGGAATCGGCGACGACGCGCCGACCGCCACATGGCGCACGCCATGCAGCAAACGCGCAATGGTGACGATCAGCAGTTCGGTGGGCGTGACAGGGTCGGTCAAGCTGACGCTCCGGCTGTGGCTTCAGCTGTGGCGTCGGCTGTCACTGCGGCTGTTGCTCCAAGACGCGCTTCCACCAAGGGTTTGCGGGCATCGTCTCCGACCAACCACTGCGCCATCGCGTCGGCGAAACCATCCGCAGATCGCGCCATCCGCACATAGGCCTGCATCCATGCGGTATCGATCGGGTAGGCATCGCCATAGTTGAGCGGCCACGCGCCGCGCGGCGCGGGGGCAATTGCCTCGATGTAAAGCGCGGGGATGGTCGCCCCGGAGCGGGCGTCATCGTCGAGCAGGTTGCCTTCGACGATCTGTTCGACCGTCACCAGGGTTTGCCGGGACGCGTGCGCGAGCAGCATCAATTCGCGCTGGCGGCCGATGAACACATTGCCAAAGCGGTCTGCCAGCGGCGCATGGAACAGCGCCACGTCGGGCCGAATCGCGGCGATGGCGACGATCCGGTCGACCTCACCCGCGGCCGCGAAAGGATTGTCGATGACGCGCCAGTCGTCGCGATGCGCGAGCAAGTCGCTGCCGATGATGCCGCGCAGGGGCAGGAAGGGAAGCCCCTTCTGCGCCGCCTGCAGGCCGGCGTAAATTGCCGGGCAGGTGGCGTCCTTGAGCGTGATTGCCGCCGTCTTCACCGCGCGCGAGAAACAGGGGCCGGTGCCGAATTCGCTCAGCGTCACGCCGGACGATTCGAGCGTAGTCACACAACCCGCGCCGATCAGCACGTCGGCCTGCAAGCCGCCAACCGGGACCGTCACCAGATGCAAGCCGCGCACGCCACGCCGCACCAGCTCGCGCGTGACGGCCATGGCAACACCACTTTCGTCCTTGGCTACGGCCAGTTTGGCACCGTCGGGCACCTTCGCGGCGAGCGCACGCAAATCCAGCAGATTGTTGATCGAAGTCATCGGGCTTCTCCTCGAAGATCGGCAAGTATATTCTGCTCGCGCGTTCGCAGCACTCCGGTCACGCGGGTACGCAGAAAGCAGGGCCGCCGCGCCACCCGCGGTCCTGGGTCGCAGCGCTCTTGTTCACTAGCTGCGTTGCCCCTCTCGTGCAAAAAACCTTATAATTACCGGCTATTCCTCGATAGCTCAGTCGGTAGAGCGACGGACTGTTAATCCGCAGGTCCCTGGTTCGAGCCCAGGTCGGGGAGCCACCGAATTGTTGTTGTGATTCTTGCACTTAAGCCCAGCCATCACGGTTGGGCTTTTTGCATTCCGAGGGCTGAGATTGTGGAAATTGAGCGGATTATCAATTCCTCAGGACTAATGGAGATGTGGGCCTATGAATGGGACATGTCACATTCCCCGGCGCGAAAAGCGAACAAGCGATTCATCGGGTACGAACAACCTGTACACACCGCAAAAGAACATAACGCCGTCACCCGCGAGGCGATTTGCTGGTCCTATGGACGGACCCTCGGAAATATAACTGTCTCCAACGAAGACCTGCTGGGGCGGTTTCCAGGACTCGAAGGGGATGATGCCCATTTGGATTGCGACATTGTGGGCGCCGGCAAGATGCGCAATGGCAAGGGTAGGTGGTGGTGCCGAACGCACCAGCGACACTGGGGTACTAAGGCAGACATCGCAGACGCATCGCAGAATGGATTGATGCGCTGCTCGAACCACGCGCAACCCATGTCATATGTTGTTAACCCAAAGCACATAAGTATCCAAGACCACGCAGAGGTTGGTATCTGGTGTTCTATGCCCCCTGCCCTCACAGATAAGGGTACGCCGCCTCAACGACGCCCGAAGATTCATGTTCACGTGCGAGAACAGCCCGCACAGAAAAAAACTATTGATCAAGACTTCAAGGCGCTTTCCTTACACTACAACTCGAATGACAACCTGTTTGGAAGCACGGAAATCACAAAGGTCCATCTGACGCCACCTTCCGCGCTGGAGTTCGTTCTGGCTTTAGAGTTTGGCAAGGCTATGGGCTGCATCAATTGCAGAGACTGCGGTTATCCACACCTCGATCTTGGTGACTTTGCGCGAAAAGCACACTCCAAGCACTTGTGCGGCAATTGCGGTCGCGACAATACTTGGAGCAGTGAACCATTGGCATCTACACCTCTGAAGCCTTTACACGATCAATTTAGCCAAGCCAACACATATGATGACGTAGCGACTCAAATCAATCTTGATGAATATGCCGGGTTGCCATTTCAAATTTGGGCCTCGACACCAGCCGTACTATGGACCGCAAAGCGTGCTCAAGAACGGGGCATTCACGTTCACATTTACAAGGATGGCGATTACCTTATCGACGACACCTACGGAACAGTGATCTACAAGGGAAAAGAGTTGCAACGAAAAGCACTTCTTGAAAGCATGGTTGCAAGTACCATTAACTAATCCAACTGGTGAACTAACTTTTCAGCTTTTGCACCGCGTCTTCAACACTTCGTATCAATTCTCGGCAGCCTGAATCACGTAGCAGAATACGGTGATGAGCCACGTGCATTTAAGAAGTCGGATTTTCTAAAGTCTGGAGCTGCGCTACCATCAAGTCAATTGCGGGCTTAAAAATTGCCTCCCCAATGACTGCCGCTCCTGGGCCATCCCCTATCAAATCTGAAATCCTTTGAACGTCTAGCGTGCCGCCCTCGTAATCGTCGAGCATTTGACTCAATACTGCTTGGCGCGCCACCTCAAGCGAGTAGGTTGCCATTTCCGACAAGCCATTGCTGGATTTGTCATCCATTGCCACCATAGCATCCAACAACGGTGCAAGAAATTGCGCCAGCGGCCCCGGCAGCGAGGACTTGAGATTGGTAACGACAAAGCGAGCCAAGTTCCATATTCGTTGGAGTCGTTTTTCCAGAGCACTGGCAAACAGAGCGCGCCTATTTTCAGCTGTCATATTCGCAGAGTCCTGCAGTTCGGCATGCATTGCTTTTGCGTCTCGTTTTAGACCGAATTCACTCAAGCGCTGCATCAAATTCGAAACCAGTTTTTCTGCTCCACCACTTGAAACGGCGTTTGCCAACCCTGCAGTTTGGCATTTGGGCCGGTCTACGCGATCTACGGCGTTGGCACGTTCACTTTTTTGTATGTCCTTGGGCGGATGGTCAGCCAAAGGATCGATATCTACCGTTACGGTTCTCGTGCTCATCACATCTTTGGCCACGCCAAAAATCATTGAAAAGTAAAGGGTAGAGAAAAACGAGATGCGACCGTAAATTTGGCCATCCGACGAATCAACGCCAACTGTTACGCGGTGACCGAATTCAAAAGCATTTGGGATTTGGTTTGGCTGCGGTTCGAAATCCCACCACACTGGTGCATTCGCCTGCCAGCTTGATGG
>JANLTL010000218.1:0-3433 GCA_031362905.1 Burkholderiales bacterium
GGACTGGTAGATCTTGCCAACGTTGGCCAGCTGTATGTAGGCGTCGGACACCATCTATTTTTTCGGCAGGTAAGGTGCTTCGGAAAGATACTCATTGGTGAAGTAGGTGTTCAGGTCAGCCTGCGGGTTGAGCTTGGCGAACTTGGCCAGCAGGTCCTGGGTGTCGCGCCAGTCGCCGATGTCGGTCACGCCAATCGCGCGGCCCTTGGTGCGCTCGGTGCGAATGATGCTCATGGTGCCCTCCACCTCAAGCAGCGCGATCTCCTGGGTAAACACCGGCGCGACCTTGCGGAAGATTTCGGCGGCCTCGGCACGATTGTCAAAACTGTGCTGCCAGCCACGCTGCGAGGCACGCAGGAAGCGGCGCAGCAGATCCTGGTTCTTGGCGTCCTTGACCCAGTTGTTGTTGACGATGATCGCCGAAGACAGTGTGGTCACACCGGCCATGTCGTAGAGCCGGGTCCACCCCATCTTCACACCGGTTTGCAACTGCATGCGCGGGCCTTGATCCATGAAATAACCCAGCAGCGCGTCAGCCTGCTTGTTGAGCACGGCCTGCTCCTTCCCCTGCGGGTTGGCCACCGTGATGACCTGCACGTCTTCCATCTTCATGCCGAGCTTGCCCATGAAAGCGGTGAAGATGGCAAGGCTGGCGTCCCCTGCCGTCATCGCGATGCGGCTGCCCTTGATGTCAGCGATCTTGGTCGGGCGCGCGGCATCGGCCCGATAGATGAAGGCCATCGGGCTCTCCTGCAGGGTCACGCCCACCGACCTGATCGGCATGCCATTGGAGATGCCGCGCATCATGGTGGCAGCATCGACGTAGGCGACCGGGCTGTTGTTTGATGCCACCAGTTGCGACACCGTGGTCGATCCACTGCCTTCCTGGATTTCGACCTCGATCCCCTCCTGCGCGTAGAAGCCCTTGTCGCGTGCGACGAAGAACGGCGCGTGCTCGCCGTACAAAGTCCAGTTCAGGCGAAACGGAAATTTTTCGAGTTTGGGTTGGGCCAGGGCCTGGCCCGCACACAGAAGCATTACCAACACTGTGACGATGCGTTTCATGTTGCCTCCTTTGGGTGAAAAAATGGCACTACATCGTTCCCGAACCTTCGCGCACGCGATGCGTCACGTGCCAGGGGATCAGAAACGCTTCAAGAAACTCGACCAGGTAAAAGAACACCAGCCCGATGATGGTCAGGGCCACGATGGTAGCGAACATGAGGGCCGTTTCCATGTTGGAGTTGGTTACCAGCAGCAGGTAGCCCAAGCCCTTGTCGGCGCCGACGAACTCACCGACCACGGCGCCTGCCACCGAGAGCGTAGCAGCCACCTTCAAGCCGCTGAACAGATAGGGCAGGCTGGTCGGCAGCCGGAAGCGCGCAAACAACTGCCAGCGCGTCGCCCCCATCGAGCGCGCCAGGTCGGTCATCTCGGAGGACATCGAACGCAAGCCGACCGCGGCATCGATCACGATCGGGAAAAACGAAATCAGGAAGGCCACCAGTACCTTGGGTGTGGTGCCGACCCCGAACCAGACCAGAAACAGGGGCGCAATCGCCACTTTGGGGACCACCTGGAAAAACAGCAGCTGCGGGGTGATGAAACGATCGAACCGGTGCGAAGACGTGATGCCAATCGCCAGCGGAATCGCGATGGCGACGGCGAGTACGTAGCCGAGCAGCATTTCGTAGGTGGTCACCCAGCCGTGGAACAGCAGCTTGGGGAATTCCTGCACGAACATTTTTGCCACTTCAGTGGGCGGCGGCATCAGATAGCGCGGCACGCTGAACAGCCACACCCCGGCTTCCCAGATCGCCAGGAACATCAGGATGCCGGCCAGCGGCGAGAGTCGGTTCATCATGTCGATGCAGCCTGCGTGAAAGTCTCGATGGCGCTTGCGTCGGGCACTACCCCCAGCCCTGGCCCGGTGGGCACAGAGAGGCGATCACCACTCGCCCGAAACGTATTATCGGTGGTGCCGCGATCTGCGAGGTACTGCGGCCCGTTGAGCGCAGCGGGGTGTTGGAGGCCGGCCCACGCGAACAGATGCACCGATGCGGCCATGGAAAGTTCGGGGTCGGTAAGCCCGGAACCAAACAGTCGCAGCCCATCGCGCTGCATGCCTTCGACAATGCGCGAGGCATGCCACAAGCCGCCGCAACGCGCCACCTTCATGGCGATGCCATCGAGCATGCCGAGCGCCGCGAACTCCTCTGCTTCAACCGGCGAGACGATGCCTTCGTCCATAAGGATCGGCAATGCGCCCTGCTGCTTGAGGCGTTGGTAGTCGCGGATCCGGTTCGGCGGCAGCGGCGACTCCAGCGCGCGCAAACCCAGGTCGGCGAGTCGTGGCGCCTGTGCCAGCGCGGTCTCGATGTCGTAGCTGGTGTTGGCGTCGCACCAGTGAAAGCCTTGCGGCGAAAACTGTGTGACCAGGCGCACCAGGTCGAGATCGAAGGCGTTCGATTGCGGCGGCCCGAGTTTGATGTTGAAGCTGTCGTAACCCAGGCTGCGGCCTTGTTCGAGCAAACGCCCCGCCTGATCGAGGCTGGTGGTGTTGATGGTCCAGCTGAGGCGGATGTCCGGAGTCGGTGCATTGGGCGCGGCGCCACTGCCACCGAGCAGTGCATGCACCGGCTTGCCGGTTTGCCGGCCCCAGAGGTCGTAGCAGGCCAGATCAATGGCCGCTTTTGCCAGCGGCTGGCCAACTGAAAACGACGGGCGGATGGCGCGTTCCATGCGCGCATGGACGTCAGCCAGATCGGAGGGGTCGGCACCCAGGACGGCCGGTGCGAGATAGTGGCGCAGCGTGGTCTCCACGCTTTCGACGGTTTCGTACGTCCATGTTTCCACCGGCACCGACTGGCCGAAGCCCTGCCGGCCTTCGGCGTCGGTCAGGCGCACCAAAACCGTTGGCCGCAGCCCCGACTTGAAGAACTTGAAATCGCCGACCAGCGGGTAGTCCCGCCGGCCCACTTCCACGCGCACAATGCCGCTCATCGTTGCCTTGCCTGTTTGCCTTGCCTGTGTTGGTGCAAATCATTGTAACTGCTTGGTTAAACATTAGGAGTCAAGTGAGTTCCTGTCCACCCGGATCGGTCTGGTTCATGCTGCGTTGCCACATCAAGGTAGAGCAGAACGTGTCCGGCACGACTATTGGCGCATGCGCGGTGACGAAGCGCCCAGTGGGGTGATGTAACGATATGGTTACTTGTGCTAGCATCGAAGCCATTCGACCTTCGGCTCGCACAGGAGACAACATGCCGCGCATCAAGACCACTGTGGTTGGCTCGTACCCGGTTCCGGACTGGCTGGTCGCCGCGCCCTCCGAGCAGGCCCTGATCGACGCCACCCGCGTGGTGATCGCGACCCAGGAAGAAGCCGGGGTGGATGTGGTCTGTGACGGCGAGCTCTATCGCTTCGACATCAA
>JANLTL010000234.1:0-20417 GCA_031362905.1 Burkholderiales bacterium
AAATTCGTCCCATACCTCACGGTCTGCATTCGACGCATTTCCTAAGCCAGATCGACCGCTGCTCGTGATGGCCGGATCGAGGCTCGCGAAATTCACCAGCTTCATCGCGACTGCGGAAGGTGTTCGCCCGATCAGTTTCGCAAGCGCAATGATTTCTTTGTTTCGCTGATGCAGCTTCCCAAATGGAAGCTGGCAATAGAGATTGAATGCGACCTTGAGTTGATCTTTCGTCCATCGGCCTGAAGTCATGATTCGACTCGGAATAACGGACCCGCTGGATGCCGTCGTTCCGGCTCCTTTGTCTTTGATATAGGGAAGCATCAGTGTAGCGGCCTCCTTAATCATCGGAACAACGGCAGCTTGCGAGAGAAGTTGGTACGCCTGCGTATCCGAAACCACCAGCTTGTAGCTGTCCGGAAATCCCATCAGCCGCGCACACTCGCGCGGCGTTAAGCGGCGCGGATTTTTGTTCTTGCCGCGACTGATCAAAATTTCCGAGCCATCCTTGTGATAGCGCGCTGAAAGCGTGCGTGTGACGTCGTCTTTGCCGACGAGGCCGAAGCCGAAGCCGTTGCCTGCGAGGCGGTGCTTTTCTGCATAGGCTTGCAGATAGGCCCAGAGGTGGTCGGAGAGAACGTACTTGTCTGAGACTTTTGCTTTGAGGCCTTCGGTGTAATGGGCTTCGGGGTCTTCGGTGCCGTTTTCGGAATGCAGGATGTCGCGCAGGCGTTTGATGCCTTTCGGCTGCAGTTGCAGTGCGTTCCAGTCGAAACCGGTTGGCTCGCGGAAACCGGCAATCAATATTCGTTCGCGGTGCTGGGGCACGAAGTGCTGGCCGTCGATGACGCGGATGCTGATGTGATAACCGAGCTCTTCGGTGAGCGTGCGCTTCATGATTTCAAACGTGCGGCCCTTGTCGTGCGATTGCAGGTTTTTGACGTTCTCCAGCAGAAACGCTTTGGGCTGCTTGGCTTCGATGATGCGTGCCACGTCGAAGAAGAGCGTGCCTTGCGTGAGGTCGGCGAAGCCGTGATCGAGGCCGAGTGAATTTTTCTTCGATACGCCGGCAATCGAAAATGGCTGGCACGGGAAGCCCGCGAGCAGCACGTCGTGATCGGGCACGCTGTGCGCGTCGATCTGGGTGATGTCGCCGTGAATCGCGTGGCCATCGGGGAAATTGGCGGCGTAGGTTTTTTGCGAGTGGGTGTCCCATTCGCTGGTGAAGACGCATTTGCCACCCGACGCTTCGAAACCCAAGCGGATGCCGCCGATGCCGGCGAACAAGTCGATGAAGGTGAAGTCGGCGTCGCGTGTACCGGTGACCAGCGGGATCAGCATTTGCCGCAACGCGACCGCCAAATACACCGGCGGTTCGTTTTGCCGGGCTAGTCAGCGCTGTACGGTACGCGAATCAACGTTCAGGTGTTGCGCGATCTGCACTTGCGTGAAGCGCTTGCGCGCGAGCGCGAGGTAGTCATGCACCGACTCGACGGCGGCGGGGTTCGGGGTGTGAAGGGTGTGAAATACCGGTGCCATGCTTTTCTCTGGGAGTGTTTTGCGACATTATGCTGTTTTTATTGCCCAGTCAAGCGCAATTTTCTGAATCAACCGGTTGGCCGGAGAAGTCCGGTACATGCGCTTCTTGGAGAGCGTATGGCCGGAGAGGCGCTCCTGGAGCCATTCTTATGGCGGCGGTTGCCGGCATTTCCAAGTCTGGCAACCGGCATCTGACCGGCTTATCGGAAAAACGCCCGCAGTTGACGAAAAACGCCCGCGATTGCCGATCCTTTACGAAAAACGCCCGCGCCCTGCCTATGGCTGCTTGCCCAGCTACCCCGCGCCGTAACCCGCCTCACCCAGCAATAGCGCCGCCCCCTTTTCCGCAATCATGTACGTCGCCGCATTGGTGTTGGCCGAAATCAGCGTCGGCATGACCGACGCATCGATTACGCGCAGGCGCTTGGTGCCGCGCACACGCAACGCCGGGTCCACCACCGAGCGTTCGTCATCTCCCATGCGGCAGGTGCCAACCGGGTGGAACACGGTGCCGCCGCGCGTGAGGGCGAACTGTTCCAGCGCCGCCGCGTCGCCCGGCATGGTTTCGGCCTCCCACAAATCGCGGAAGGCCGGTTGCCGGTAAATCTCTCTGAGCATCTCCAGCCCGGCGACGATGACTTTGCGGTCATGCGGCGCGGTGAAGTAACCCGGCTCGATGCGCGCCTGTTCGAACGGGTCGGTTGATTGGATTGCCAGCCGGCCGCGTGAATCGGGCCGGCATTGGCAGGCCGACGCGCTGAAGCCCGAGTAACTGTGGAGCGGGTCGCCCGGCTTGTCGACCGACAGGGGCATGACGTTGAACTGGATGTCGGCGCGGCCATCGCGTGCGTGCGGCGTGCGGGCGAAGCCGCCGACCTGCCCGGCGCCCACCGTGAGCGGGCCGCGATTTTGCAGCAGCCACTGCAGGCCCATCTTGGCCAGCTCGACCGGGTTGCGCACCTGATCGTTGAGCGACATCTTTTTCTTGAGCCGCACGATTACGCGGGCTTGATAGTGGTCTTGCAGGTTCTCGCCGACCTCAGGCGCATCGGCAACGACGGGGATGCCGTGTTGTTGCAGCAGGGCAGCCGGTCCCACGCCTGACAATTGCAGCACCTGCGGCGACTGCAGTGCGCCTGCCGCGAGAATCACCTCGCGTTCGGCACGCGCCTGCTGGACTGTGCCATCCGTGATCCATTCCACCCCAACCGCAGTCGCGCCCTCAAACAACACACGCGATGCTTGCGCGTGCATGATCACTTGCAAGTGGGGACGTGCCCGCGCCGGTTTCAGGAAGCAGCCCGCAGCAGACGAGCGCCAGCCGTCCTTGATGGTGAGCTGGTAGGCGCCCACGCCGTAATCGGTCGCGCCGTTGAAGTCGGCATTGCGCGGCAGGCCAAATTGCTGGCCTGCTTCGAGCCAGGTCGCGCAGTAGGGGTGGTCGTTGCGCAGATCGGATACGCCTAACTCACCCGCGCCGCCGTGATAGGCGCTCTCGCCCCCTTCATAATTTTCCGAGCGCTTGAAGTAAGGCAACGCCGACGCATAGTCCCAACCGGCGGCACCGGCCTTGACCCAATCAGCGTAATCCTCCTTCTGGCCGCGGATGTAGATCAAGCCGTTGATCGACGACGACCCACCCAGCACGCGTCCGCGCGGCCAATTGATGTTGCGGCTGCCGGTGAGTTCCTCAGGTTCGGTCGCAAACTGCCGGCTGACGTGCGGGTCAACCATGGTTTTGAAGTAGCCCACCGGCAGGTGGATCCAGAAGCTGCGATCTGGCCCGCCAGCTTCAAGCAGCAGCACCTGATGGCCGGCTGCGGTCAGGCGGTTGGCCAGCAGGCACCCTGCCGAACCGGCGCCGGTGATGATGTAGTCGTAAGCCTTGGCAGCCATCAGCGCAGTGCCTTCAAGGTTGACCCGCGCTCAGGCCTTCACGGTGTCGAGGAACAGCTTGGCATCAAAGTAGGTCGATGCCGGCACCGGATTCTGGATGTTGCCGAAGCGCACAAAGAAGTCCGTCACCTGCTGCTGCCAGCGCGTCGCGGTGCCGTCGGCATAGAGCTTGCGCCACTCGGCTGCCGAGTAATAGCGCGAAGCCTTGAACTGCTCCTGCAGGTCGCCGAGCGGCACCTGGGCATAGTTGTTCTTCTGGATGATCGGCAGGATCTCGGCCGAGTTCTTCATCAGGTCATCGTTGGAGGCGGCCCAGGCACGCACCACGCGTGCGCAGACCTCGCGGTTCTTTTCGTAATAGTCCGTGCGTGCTGCCCAGCCGCCGACGATGGCCGCCTTGGGAAAGTAGGCGGATGCATCGACCAGCATCTTGGCGCCCGGCACCTTGTCGCGCACCGTGATGTTGAACGGCACCCACAGCGCCACTGCTGGTACCGCGCCGGAGATGAACGATGCCACCGCCGTGGGCATGCCCTGGTTGACCAGCTCGATGTCCTTGGTCGGGTCAATGTTGTTGGCGCGCAGGGCCGTGTCGAGGAACACATGGGCGGTGGTGCCGGCCGTGGTGGAAATTTTCTTGCCCTTCAAATCGGCCCAGCTCTTGATGCCCTGGTCTTCACGTACCCACAGCTGTGCCGTGGCGAACTCGACGTTGTTGAGCAAGAACACCTTGCCCTGGCCGCGTGCCGGGAAGTTTGAGAGCACGGCGCCGGTCGAGAGCATGTCGAGGCTGCCGCCGATCATGGCATTGAACAATTCAAGCCCGGTGCTGAACATGGTGGTTTCGAGTTCCAGGTTTTCCTTGGCCCAATGGCCCCTGTGCATGCCTGTCCAGATCTGGCCATTCACGGCCAGGGTATTGACGTAACCCACGCGCAGCTTGGTGCGCTGCTGCGCGATGGCGGGAAAGCCGGCAAGCCCAAGGGTTGCGGCGGCAGCACCCGATTTGAGCAGTGTGCGGCGGCTGCTGGTGCGCGGGGCGTTGAGTGGTTTGGTTTTCATGTTCTCGTCTCCGTTAGTTCAAACAAGGTTCAAGCAAGGTTCAAGCAAGGTTGCGTGCGGGGTTGGAACTGGACTGCTTCTGTTGTGCTGCGTACTCCTGCATGACCAGATCACGAATCTGCGAGCGCAACTGGCCGAAGGCCGGGTCCTCGTGCAGACGTTCATCGCGCGGATAGGCGAACGGCACGTCGATGATGGTGCGGATTCGGGAAGGGCGCGCCGTCACCACAATGATTTTCGACGACAGGTAGATCGCCTCTTCCACCGAATGCGTGATCAGCATCACGGTCTTGCGCTCTGCGGCGAGCACCTCGAGCAGCAGATCCTGCATGTTCGAGCGGGTTTGCGCATCAAGCGCGCCGAAGGGCTCGTCCATCAAGAGGAATTGCGGTTTGACCGCATAGGCGCGCGCGATCGCCAGGCGCTGGCGCATGCCGCCCGACAAGGTCTTGGGGAAGGCGTTGGCGAAATCCGCCAGCCCCATCAGCTCCATGTAGCGCCGCACGATGTCGCCTCGATCAGCATCGCTGACCCCGCTTGTAGTTCGATTCGCGGCGAGCTTGAGCCCGAAGCCGATGTTTTGCTCAACGGTCAGCCAGGGGAATACGCCGTACTCCTGGAAGATCACGCCGCGCTCCGGGCCTGGCCCTCCCACCGGCTTGCCGTCCAGCAACACGCTACCGGTGCTCGGCTCAACGAAACCGGCGACGATGTTCATCATGGTGGTCTTGCCGCACCCCGAGGGACCGATGATCGAGACAAACTCGCGGTCAGCGATCGAGAACGAGACGTCTTCGACCACCTTGAGCGGGCCATGGGCGGTGTCGAACGTCACCGAAACATGGTCAAAGACGATACGCGGCGCAACCACCACGCCGGCCTCGGCCGCTGCCGCATTCATCAGCGTACTCATGTGCCGATCCGGTCTTGCCAGGCCACCATGCGGCGGCTTACCGCGCGCAAGGCAAGGTCCATCGCCAGGGCAATGAAGCCGATGCAAATGATGCCGACGTAAATGATGTCAAGTTGGAAAAACGACCCGGCGTTCTGGATCAGCGCGCCCAGCCCCTGCTGCGCGGCCACCAGCTCCGAAGCCACCAGCGTCGCCCACGCCACGCCCAGTGACACCCGCAGGGCGGTGAGGATGTGCGGCACAGCAAGGGGAATGATCACCTTGCGAAAAATCTCCACGTCAGTGGCGCCCAGGGTACGCGCGACGCGCACGAAGATCGGGCTGATCTGGGCGATGCCTTCGTACATCACGATCACCCCCGCAAAAAATGACGCGTAGAACAGGATGATGACCTTGGCCGGCTCGCCGATGCCAAAATACACTACCACCAGCGGGATCAGCGCGATCGGCGGCAGAGCGCGGAAAAAATTGATCAACGGGTCGACAAAGGTGCGCACGTCCCGATACCAGCCGAGCAAAAAGCCGACCGGCACGGCCAACAGCGTGCCCAGGGCGACGCCGAGAAACACGCGTTGCGTCGACATCCAGATGTCCTTGGGCAGACGCCCGTCGATGAGCAGCTCCCAAAAGCGCGCGGCGACCTGATGCGGCGTCGGCATGAGCGACGCGTTGACCAAGCCCGACAGCGCGATGCCATACCAGGCCAACAGCAGCAGCAGCCAGGGAGAGAGGATCAATGCTGCGCGACGCAATTGGATGGTTCTTTGAAGTGGAGTGGTTGGGTGGTTGGCTTGGCGGCTCAAATGGTACTATAGATAGAACCTTTAGCACAAGAAGTCGCAGACCGTATGCACGCCCTGTTTCGAGACAGCCCGGTTCCGCGTTATGCGCAACTCGCCGACTTGCTGCGCCAGCGCGTTGCACGCGGCGTCTGGGCACTGGGCCACAAGTTGCCTTCGCTTGATGAACTCGTTGCAGAGTTTGGCGTGGCACGCGTTACGGTGCGGCAGGCGGTGGACCTGCTGGCGCGCGAAGGCTTGCTCTCGCCCCAGCAGGGCCGCGGCACTTTCGTCACCGGGCAACCGGCGCAAGACCGCTGGTTGCGCCTGGAGACTTCGTTACGCGACCTCGCCGACGTCTACCGCGACGACAAACCCAAGCTCACGCTGCTTGAAGAAGCTTCGGCCCTGCCGGTGTTGCAGGCACAAGATGGCAAGCCGGCGGCGCGCTACCATTTCATGCGCCGCGTGCACTCGCGCAATGGTGAAGCCTATTGCGTCATCTCGATCTACCTCGATGACCGGGTGTTTCGCATGGCGCCGAAGCGTTTTCGCCGCGAGACGGTCGTGCCGGTCCTGCTCGAACTACCCGAGGTCAAAATCGCCAAAGCACGGCAAACGCTGGCGATCTCGACCGCTGATGTGGAAGTGGCGGCCCATCTGAACATTGCGGTCAGCGCGCCGGTGGCAGAGGTGCGGCGCGTCTTCACGGCGCTTGATGGCACTGTCCTGTACGTCGGTGAGGTCACTTATCGCGGCGACTATATCCATTTCGAGATGGATCTGAAGCCGTAATGCCACGCTTCTCGAATCAGGATATCTGCAAGCAGGTCACAGCGGGGAAATGATGTTTCGACGAGACTTTTTGCGCATCCGCTGCGGTCAACGTGTTGGATGGTGTGTCACTTGAAATGTGAGCGCAAAGCGCCAGGCCCGCGGCTGGCTCTGGCAGCGCCTGGAAGCGCTCGATACGCTCAAACCGTTTCACACGGTCGAGTGGCTGACCTCAAGAGACTTGAGACACTAGAAAAACAGCTTGCCCGCAAACGCCGGGTTGGAGAGCCGTTCAATCCACCAGCGCAGCGCGCGGCCATTCTCACCCGCGCGCCAGGCCAGCAAGGCCTGGTTGGGCGGATGCGGTGTCTCCACCTTGAGGTTCTTCAGCCGTCCGGCACGCACATGCGGTTTGACCAGCGGGCGCGGCAGGAAACCGCACGCAACACCCAGCAGGATCGCCTGCAGCTTGTCCATGGTGTCAGGCACCGAGAGGCTGTGGCGGCTATCGAGCAAGCCGCGCTGCATGTGGGGAAGAGTGCGGGTGGTGTCCCCAATGCTCACCGAGCGGTGCTGCGCAATCTGGCTGTTGGGAATCACGCCCTTGCATTGGGCGAGCGGATGATCCGGCACCACCACAAACACGAAATCGAAGTCAAACATGGGAACGCTTTCAAAGCCCCCGCCTGACGGGCCGCCCGCTGGCGCACCGACGATCAGGTCGGCCCGGCCTGACAACAGGGCATCCCAGGTGCCGGCCACGGCTTCGCGCCGCAGATGCAGCGAGGTGTGGGGTGCGGCCTTGAAGAAGGCATCGACCAGGGGCATCAGCGGCGCGGTGCCGATCACCTGATCGAGCGTCACCACCAGCGCGGCCTCCCAGCCGGTGGCTATCAGCTGCACTTCCTCATCGAAGGCGTTGGCCTGGGCCAGAAGGTGACGCCCCTTGTCCAACAGCAGCCGCCCTTCGCGGGTGAAGCGCGCGCGCCGGCCGGAGCGGTCAAATACGGTCAACCCCAGCTGTTCTTCCAGCGTGTGGACAGCGTGGGTGATCGAGGAAGTGACGACGAACAGCTCCTGCGCAGCCGCGGCGAAGGAGCCGTGGCGGTCGATCGCATCGAGCATGCGGATGTTCTCGAGGGAAACCTTGCCGTGTCGCCGCGCCATGTTGAATTCCGCGCAACGCGCGGCTCGAAATCTTTCATTGGACGCGCTTGAGCGCAGACGCTACTCTCGCGCGTTACGCACTAAGAGCGGTGATGATAACCGCCGCCGCATCCCCAGGAGACAACGCCACATGCTTTCCGCGAGCCAAGCGCAGCCGCAGCCTGTGCACGACATCGCCATCATCGGCTACGGCCCCACCGGCGCGACGCTGGCCGGATTGCTCGGCCGGCGCGGCCTGGACGTGGCCGTGTTCGACAAGGCGCTCGACATTTACCGGCAGCCGCGCGCCGTCGGATTTGACCATGACGCCATGCGCATCTTCCAGCACGTCGGCATCGCCGACGCGCTCGAACCCCATGTGGCGCCGTTTAACGACGGTGAGTACCTCGGCATCGGCGGCCGCGTGATCCAGCGCGTCAAGCGCATGGCGCCACCGTATCCACAGGGTTGGGAGCCGGGCTACACCTGCGACCAGCCGGGCGTCGAGGCAGTGCTCCGTGCAGCGATCGCCGGCATGCCCAATGTGGCCGTGACCCTGGGGTGTGAACTGGCGAGCTTCACGCAGGAGGCCGACCAGGTGCGCATTGGCGTGCGCGACACGAACGGCAAGGAGGTGCAGCACGCGGCACGTTATCTGGTTGGCTGCGATGGCGCATCGAGCCCGGTGCGGCGCGCGCTGGGCATTGGCCTGGAGGATTTCGAGTACGACCACGCGTGGGCAGTGGTCGATGTCAAGGTCAAGCCGGCACACCTGGCGCAGTTGCCGCCGACCAACGTGCAGTATTGCCAGCCGGAGCGGCCCAGCAGCTTCATCACCTGCCCGGGCAATCACCGGCGTTGGGAGTTCATGACCTTGGCCGGCGAAGAGCGCGATGGCGAGATCCCTGAAGAACGGCTCTGGGAACTGCTCTCCCGATGGTTGCGCCCCGGCGAGGCGGAAATTTGGCGCTCGGCGGCGTATCGCTTTCACGCACTGATCGCGCACCAATGGCGCTGCGGGCGCGTGCTGCTGGCCGGCGATGCGGCGCATCAGACCCCGCCTTTCCTCGGGCAGGGCATGTGCCAGGGCCTGCGCGACGCCGGCAACCTCGCCTGGAAACTCGATGCGGTGCTGCGCGGGTGCGCGCCCGAGTCCCTTCTCGACAGCTACACCACTGAGCGCCGGCCCCACGTGGCAGCCACCACGCGCCTGGCCAAGGAGCTCGGCAACATCGTCTCCGAGCGCGATCCGGGGAAGGCGCGCGCGCGCGACGCGGCCATGCTGGCCAAGGGTGGGGGCGAGGCCCAGACCCTGATCCGGCAGGAATTGATTCCGGGCCTCACCGCCGGCCTGATCGACGCGGGCGCGCCGCTCGCGGGCAAGGTGTTCCCGCAACCTGGGGTGCGCACCCCTGACGCTGGCGAGGTACGGCTTGACGATGTCACCGGTCCGTGCTGGCGCCTGGTGGTTGCGGGCACCGTGTCACTTGCGCTCGTCGCGGCGGCGCGGTCGCACAATATGAAAATGGTCGTGCTTGACTCTGCCCCGGTTCCATTCGCTTTGCACGTTGCCGAAAACGCGGGCCTGTTGCGGCGCTGGCTGGCCGCCGCCAACTGCCGCGGCGCGCTGGTGCGCCCGGACCATTACGTGTTCGGCGGCTTTGCCTCTGACGACCAGGCCAGCCGCCTGCTCGATCGGTTGGCCGCAGCACTGCAGCCCGCGCCACCCACACACCACCCTGCGGCACAAGCGGCATCACAACCGGCAGCGGCATGAACCGACACCCCACCCAGAGGAGATCACCATGAAACTGCTTTCCCTTCCCGTCGCGCTGGCAGCCCTGATGACGGGCTTGCTGGCGGCCTGCGCCCCGCCTGTGGTCGCGCAGGACTACCCCACCAAACCGATACGCGTGGTGGTGCCGGTACCGCCCGGGGCCGGTCCCGACGTCGACATGCGCCATATCGCGGCGCGCCTGGGCCCGCTGCTCGGCCAGACCATCGTGATCGACAATCGACCCGGCGCCGGCACTCGCATCGCGATTGAAGCGGTGGTCAAGGCGGCACCCGATGGCTATACCTTTCTGGTCGGCACGCCCAGCCTCGCCACCGCCCCCGCGCTCTACGCCAAGCTGCCGTTCGATGTCAAGCGTGACCTGATCCCGGTCAGCCTGCTCTCCACCACCGCCTATGCGTTGACGATCAACGCGGCGGTGCCGGCGCAGACGGTGGCGGCCTATGTGGCACTGGCCAAATCGAATCCCGCCTACGCCAATGCGGCCACCTTCGGCATCGGCACGGTTCCCCACCTCGCAGGGGCCTGGTTCGCTTCGATTGCCGGGGTAGACCTGCGTTTCATCCACTACAACACCACTGCACCCTTCAATGACCTGCTGGCCGGGCAAACCTCCGCCATGCTGGAAGCCATGTTGCCAATGGTCGGCAACGTCAAGGCCGGACGGCTGCGCATGCTCGCCATTTCAGGCAAGAACCGGCAACCGCTGATGCCGGATGTGCCGACGTTTGCCGAAGCCGGCATGTCTGCGTTCGACCCGCTGGTATGGATCGGCGTGTTGGCGCCGGCCGGCACGCCACCGGCGATCATCAACCGCATAAGTACGGCGCTCGCGCAGGTGGCGAAGATGCCCGACGTGATCGCCTACCGGCGTGATGTCGGCAGCGATTCGGTCGGCAGCACGCCAGAGGAGTTCGCCACATTTCTGGACGCCGAGCGCGTCAAGTGGGGCACCGTGATCAAGCAGGCAAACGTGAAGATCGAATAAAGTCGGGTTCATTTTCCGCGATGGTGTAGCGCATGAAGAAGCCCCTGGACTTTCGCCCATACATTCCGACACTCGACTATCCGCGCGTCAAGGCGATGCACGGGCGCGATGCGCATGAGCACGGCGCGGCGGGCTACGCCAACCCGCTGCCACGCAGTTTCTTGTTCGATCCGTGGGAGGTCTTGTACAACGAGCCATTCAAGGGCGTCAGCACCGACGGCACACCATTGCAGGGGCTGTTCGAACGCCGTGACCACGGCGCGCCCACGGCCTCGATGGTGGAAGCAACCACCCGCCTGCTCACACTCGTCACGCCGGAGCAACGCACCGCTCTGCTGCTGCCGCTCGACGCGCGCGAATGGCGGCGCTGGAACAATACCGAGATGTACGTGTGGAAGTACGGCCTGCGCCTGGAGGAAGTGACGCTGCCGCTGCGCGAGGCGATGCTTGCAGTGATGCGCGCGAGCTTGTCTGCCAGGGGTTTCGAGAAAGCGCGCGACGTGATGCGCTTTAACCACCTGCTGGGCGAGCTGGCGATGAACACCAAGGTGCTCGGCGAGTGGAGCTACAACTTCACGCTGTTCGGTGCACCCTCGGCGAGCGAGCCGTGGGGCTGGCAACTCTCAGGGCATCACCTCGCGCTCAATTGCCTCGTGCTCGGCGGGCAGATGGTGCTCTCGCCAGTCTTCATGGGCGCTGAGCCAAACTTCGCCGACGGCGGCCCCGAGTGCGCCGCGCTGGCCGGCAAGCGACTGTTTCAGGATGAAGAGAACGGCGGCCTCGCGTTGATCCGCGCATTGTCAAGCTCACAGCTCGAGCAGGCAATTCTGTATCACGCCACCACCGGTGGCAACATGCCCGCCACGCGCCGCCATCGCGCCGACCAGTTGCATCTGGGCGGTGCGTTTCAGGATAACCGCATCGTGCCTTACGAAGGCGCGCCGGTATCCGGCTTTTCAAGGGCGCAGCGCCGCCGACTGCTGGACTTGGTCAACGCCTACATCGAGCCATTGCCCGCAGGCCCGCGCACCGCGCGCATCGAGGAGGTAGAGCGCCAGCTTGACGCCACGCATTTTTGCTGGATCGGCGGCACCGGCGAGGACGATACGTTTTATTACCGCATCCAGAGCCCGGTGCTGATGGTCGAGTTCGATCACCATTCGGGTGTGTTCCTCACCAACGAGCTGCCGGCCAAATTCCACATCCACACCATCGTACGCACCCCCAATGGCGGCGACTACGGCATGGACTTGCTGCGCATGCATTACGCGCGCGACCATCATGAGCAAGCGCGGCCCGGGGTAGCGGGTGCGCCCGCAGAGCACAAGGTGCATGGCAAAGCCTTGGGCCACTCACATGCCGACGATCATGGGCACAGCCATGCGCCTGGCGACACACACAGCCACGATCACGCTCATCCGCACAGCCATGGTCACAGTCATGACCACAGTCACGGCAGCTCACACGACCACTCGCACAAGGCGCACGGCCAGGATTGATGCCGTGCGAGCCGCTCGCACCAAAGGTTTCAGCGGGCAACAGCGGGTTACGGCGGGTGAAAGCGGATCAGCCCCCCAACAGGGACCTTCCCGCATTGGCATCCACCACCGTCAGCGCAGTCATGTTGACCACTCGCCGCACCGTAGCCGAAGGCGTGAGGATGTGCACCGGCGCAGCAGCACCGAGCAGTATCGGCCCGATGGTGACGCCGCCACCCGCAGCGGTTTTGAGCAGGTTGTAGCTGATGTTGGCCGATTCCATGTTGGGGAACACCAGCAGATTAGCCTCGCCCTTCAATGTCGAATCGGGAATCGTCGCGCGGCGCACGCCAGCATTGAGCGCGGCGTCGCCGTGCATTTCGCCGTCAACCTCCATCCACGGCGCCCTGTCGCGCAGCACGGCGAGGGTCTCGCGCATCTTGAGGGCGGAGGGGTTGTTGTAGGTGCCAAAATTGGAATGCGACAGCAGGGCCACTTTGGGGGCAATGCCGAAGCGACGCATCTCTTCCGCCGCCATCACGGTGATTTCGGCCAGTTCGGCGGCCGAGGGGTCAAGGTTGACGTGGGTATCGACCAGGAACACCACGCGGCCGGGCAGCATCAGACCATTCATGGTGCCGTAGACATTGACGCCGGCGCGGCGGCCAAGCACCTGATCAACGTAGTGAAGATGCAGCGCGTGAGTGCCAAAGGTACCGCAGATCATGCCGTCGGCGTCGCCCTTCTTGATCATCATCGCACCGATTAGCGTGAGGCGGCGGCGCATCTCGATCTTGGCGTACTGCAAGGTCACGCCCTTGCGCTGTGTCAGCGCGTGGTAGGTGCTGACGTAGTCGCGGAAGCGTTCGTCATGCTCAGGATTGACCAGGTCGAAATCGACGCCGGCGCGCATGCGCAGGCCGAAGGTTTCAATACGCTGGGCCAACACGGCCGGGCGGCCAATGATGATCGGCCGCGCGATGCCTTCGTCAATCAACTGCTGTGCCGCGCGCATCACGCGCTCGTCTTCGCCTTCGGCCAGCACGATGCGCTTTTTCACAGCAGCCTTGGCAGCGGTGAAAATCGGTTTCATCAACAACCCCGAGTGATAGACAAACTGCTCAAGCTGGGTGCGATAGGCCGCGAAGTCGGTGATCGGATGGGTGGCTACACCCGAATCCATTGCCGCCTGAGCAACGGCGGGCGCAATCTTGACGATCAGGCGCGGGTCAAACGGCTTCGGGATCAGGTATTCGGGTCCAAAGGAAATATTGCCGATGCCGTAGGCTGCGGTGACAATCTCGCTTTGCTCGGCGCGCGCCAGTTCGGCAATCGCTTTCACCGCCGCGATCTCCATTTCGGCCGTGATGCTGGTGGCGCCAACATCGAGCGCACCGCGGAAAATGAACGGGAAGCACAACACGTTGTTGACCTGGTTCGGAAAGTCCGAGCGACCGGTGCACATCACTGCGTCGTCACGCACCGCGTGCACTTCAGCCGGCATGATCTCGGGCGTCGGGTTGGCGAGCGCGAGAATCAGCGGTTTGGCGGCCATTTTCTTGACCATCTCGCCTTTGAGCACGCCGCCGGCGGAGAGGCCGAGAAACACATCGGCGCCTTCAATCACATCGGCCAGCTTGCGCCCCGGAATAGCCTTGGCATAGCGCGCCTTGTTGTCGTCCATCTCTTCCTTGCGGCCCGTGTAAACCACGCCGGCGATGTCGGTGACGATGATGTTTTCCATCTTCATGCCGAGCTTGACCAGCAAATCGAGGCAGGACAAGGCTGCCGCCCCTGCACCGGAGGCCACCAGTTTCACCTTGCCAATGTCCTTGCCGACTACTTTCAATCCATTGCTGATTGCCGCGCCGACGATGATGGCGGTGCCGTGCTGGTCGTCATGAAACACTGGAATCTTGCAGCGCTCGCGCAACTTGCGCTCAACATAAAAGCACTCCGGCGCCTTGATGTCTTCGAGGTTGATGCCGCCGAAAGTTGGCTCGAGCGCGGCAATGATGTCGACCAGCTTGTCCGGGTCACGCTCATTGATTTCGATGTCGAAGACGTCGATGCCGGCGAACTTCTTGAACAACACTGCCTTGCCTTCCATTACCGGCTTGGCCGCGAGCGGGCCAATGGCACCGAGACCCAATACCGCGGTGCCATTGGTGATCACGCCGACCAGATTGCCGCGGGCAGTGAGGTGACGCGCCTGCGCAGGGTCTTGCTCAATGGCGGTGCAGGCAAATGCCACGCCCGGGGTGTAGGCCAGCGCCAGGTCGTTCTGATTCACCAGCTGCTTGGTAGGCGTCACTTCAATCTTGCCCGGACGGGGAAAGCGGTGATAGTCGAGCGCGGCTTGTTTGAATTGGTCGTTTTGCTGGGTGGTCATGGTGGCGACGCGAAATGGCGCTAGGCGGAGTACGGCGGGGGCGTGAGTCTACTCCTGTCGCTTAAATTGCGAAAGTTACAATGGTGCGATGAACGCCCCTTCTTCACCTTTTTTGACGCCGGGCAACCCCCTGCGCAAACTCGCGGTCGCCGACCGCATGGCGCAGATCGAATCGTTTTACGCGATGGAGATCATGCGCGAGGCCAGCGCGCTCGAAGCCACCGGCCGCTCGATCATTTACCTTTGTGTGGGCGAACCGGACTTCACTGCGCCGGACGCGGTGATGAACGCGGCGGACGCCGCCGCCCGGCGTGGCGACACGCACTACACGGTGGCACTCGGCATCGCGCCCCTGCGCGCGGCGATTGCCGGCTTCTACCAGACCCGCTACGGCTTCAAGCTGCCGGCTGAGCGCGTCGCCGTCACCGCCGGCGCATCCGGTGCATTGCTGATTTTGTTCGGCACCCTCGTCAACCCCGGCGACGAATGGCTGATGCCTGACCCCACCTACCCGTGCAATCGGCGCTTCATCTCCCTGTATGGCGGCACCACGAAGTTGATTCCGTGCGGCGCACAGGAGAACTACCAGCTCACGCCGGAACTGGTCGAGCAGCATTGGGGGCTAAACACGCGCGGCGTGATGCTCGCATCGCCATCTAACCCCACTGGCACGACGGTTCCGCTGGCAGCCATGCGCGGCATTCACGAAGTGGTACGCGCACGCGGCGGCGCTTTGGTTGTTGACGAGATTTATCACGGCCTCACCTACACGCGCGACGGCGCGGGGCGATTCACTGAAGAGCCCACCGCGCTTGCGCTGACGATCGAGGAACAGCCGGACGTGTTCGTCATCAACAGCTTCTCCAAATACTTCAGCATGACCGGCTGGCGCCTGGGCTGGCTGGTGGCCCCGGCCGCGCACCTGCCGCAGATCGAGAAGCTCGCGCAGAATTTGTTCATCTGCCCGTCCACCCTCGCGCAAAACGCCGCGCTCGAATGCTTCAGTCCCGCCGCTCTTGCGCTCTACGAGGAGCGCCGCGCCCAGTTCGCCGCGCGCCGCGACTACCTCGTGCCCGCATTGCGTGAGCTTGGGTTCAAGATTCCGAACACGCCCGAAGGCGCGTTCTACGTCTACGCCGACGTGTCAAACTTTTCAGATGACAGCTTCCGTTTTTGCACCGAGGTGCTGCACGGCGCCGGCGTGGCGATTACCCCGGGGCGGGATTTTGGGGATGTTGATGCGCACAAGTATGTGCGGTTGACCTACACCGTCGGCGTTGCGCAATTGCAAGAAGTAGTGGCGCGCCTCAAGGTATTTTTGAAAAAATAATCTGCTCGAAACCAGCAGCAGACCAAAAAACAAACTGAGGAAAAAACGCATGGCCCGGATTGCCGTCGGAGGGTTTCAACACGAGACCAATACTTTCTCCCCGTCACCCGCAGACTACGCTGCGTTCGAGTCTGGGGGTGGCTGGCCGGGCCTATGCGTTGGAGAAGCGCTTCTACCAACGCTCTCCGGGGCGAACATTCCGGCGGGTGGCGCGTTTGAGGCGCTGCATGCTGCCGGGCATACCACTGTTGGGCTGGCCTGGGCCGCCGCGTCACCGTCGGATCGCGTCACGCGCGATGCCTACGAGCGCATTGCTGGCGAGATCATCACGCGGCTGCAAAAAGCGCTGCCGGTCGACGGCGTTTATCTCGATTTGCACGGCGCGATGGTGGCCGCGCATTTCGATGACGGCGAAGGCGAGTTGCTGGCGCGTGTGCGCCGCGTGGTCGGTGACAAGGTGCCGGTGGTGGTGAGTCTTGACTTGCACGCGAACGTGACACGCCAGATGTTTGCGCAAGCGGACGGCATGGTGATCTACCGCACCTATCCGCATATCGACATGGCGGAGACCGGCGCGCGTGCGGCCGCTTTGCTGATGCAGATGCTGGCCACCGGCCGCCGGCCGGCGAAGCGCTTCCACATCTTCGATTACCTCACCGGCATTCCTTCGCAATGCACCTTCATCGAGCCGGGTCGCAGCATTTACGCGCTGCTCGATACGCTGGAGAAAAAGCACGGCGCATCACTCTCGTTCGCACCCGGTTTTCCGATGGCGGACTTTGCCGAGTGCGGCATGTCAATCTGCGGCTACGGCGCCGACGAGCGTGCGCTCGACGCGGCGATGACCGAACTACGCGTGCGCATTGAAGAGGCTGAGAAAGAATTTGTGCAGGAGTTGCTGTCACCAAGCGATGCCATCCGTCGCGCGATGCAGACCGGGGCTGTCGGTCTACCGACGGTGCTCGCTGACACGCAGGACAATCCCGGCGCCGGCGGTAACGGCGATACCACCGGCCTGCTCGCTGCCTTTCTCGCGATCAAGCCGCAAGGCGCTGTGCTGGGCATGATGATCGATCCCCCCGCAGCGAAATTCGCACACGAGGTGGGCCGCAACAACACGGTCGAATTCTCAATCGGCGCGATCTCGGGTGTGGCCGGCATCGAGCCAGTGCAGGCGCGCTTCAAGGTCGAGGCGCTGGGCGATGGCAACTTCATCGGCACCGGGCCGTTCTACCGCAATTTCAAGATGCACATGGGGCCGATGGCGGCCTTGCGCAGCATCGATGCACCGGGCGTGCGCGTGGTGCTCGCGACCACCAAGTGCCAGACGGCCGATCAGGAAATGTTCCGCCATGTCGGCATTGAGCCGAAGCTGCAGCGCATCGTCGCGGTGAAGAGCTCGGTGCACTTTCGCGCCGACTTTCAGCCGATCGCGAAGGAAGTGCTGGTGGTCAAGTCGCCTGGGCCGGCGCTGGCCGATCCCTCCGAGTTTGCCTGGAGGCATTTGCGGCGCGGAGTGCGAATGAAACCGCTCGGTGCGGCCTTTGAAGGCAAAACGGCCTAAGCGCGGCCTAGCCCAAGTCCTGCACGATCTGCGCCACACGCGCGCACTCCTTGATGTGTGCGCGCCCCACATACTGCATGGCGGCAAATCCAATTGCGACTGACAGCGCTTGGCCGGCGAGTGGCACAAACTTGCTGGCCTGCTTGATGGTGAGGCGGACGCCGACAACCTTCAACGCTTCGATCACCAGTTCACGCGTGATGAGCTTGCCCACCATTGCGCCGCCGACTGCGACGATGGCCTTGTAGACGATCAGTTGCTTGTTGGGCGAGAGCCGTTCGATCTGGTCGGGTGTCAGGCCAAACTCGCGGTTGATTTCGGGAATCAGTTTGAGCAGCGCAGCGGCGTCGACCGCGATGTCAATGCCGGGCAGCGGGATGATGGCGGCGGCCGAGGCAATTGCTGCCGTCCTGGTCAGGCGCGTACGAGCGCGTGACTTGGCAGCTTCCAGCTCGATGAGGTTGCGCGGCAGGGCGTAGAGCGTGACGGCGGTGGAGGGCATGGAGGGATGACTCGGAATCGGGCTGGGCGGTGATGCGCAGCACGGCAATGCGTCATGTTACCTGCACCGCCTTTTCTTCCATCCGCGATCGTGCAGGTGTCGGCAGCAGCGGGCGCGCAGCCAGTGGATGCTCATAGTAAGATTCTTACTTTGCATCAGAAGGAGGCGCGCCATGCGCATCACCAGCAAAGGTCAAGTCACGATTCCGCAGGACATCCGCGAGCGCGCCGGTTTGCTGCCGCACACCGAGGTCGCGTTCGAGTACAAGGGCGGGCAGGTGATCCTGCGGCGCGGCAACACGGCGGCGGCAGGTGCCAAGCATTCATCGCGCATTCGAGCCGCGATAGAAAAGACCCGCGGCAGCGCGAACGAACCCATGTTCAAGGGCTGGAGTACGGATCGCATCATGGCTTTTCTGCGGCCAGAGCGCTGATGTCTGCGCACGCAAGATCTGCTGCGCGGCCTTACGCGGCGCGAAAACCGCGTACGCTGGCCGTCAAGGAAGCGCCGGTGGTTTACCGGGCCATGGCGCGGCCGGTGCTGGTCGATAGCAATGTCTTGATCGATATTTTCGAGAACGATGCAGTCTGGTTCGAGTGGTCTGCGGCGGCACTTGAACGCCTCGGCGCGCGCTGCAAGCTGGTCATCAACCCGGTGATTTACGCGGAAATTGCGGCAGGTTTTGCGGCGATCGAAGACCTTGATGCCGCGCTGGCGCCTTTCGGCATGGTGCGCGAAGCGCTACCGTGGGAAGCCGGCTTTCTCGCTGCGCAGGCGCACAAGCTGTATCGCAAGCGCGGTGGCGCGCGGCGCTCGACGCTGCCGGATTTCTATATCGGGGCACATGCCTCACTGTCGGCCTACACCTTGCTTACGCGCGACGTGGCGCGCTATCGCGAATACTTCCCGCGCCTCGCCATTGTCGCGCCGGATGAAGCGTGAATCGAGCTCATCATTTGAATGCCCACCCGCAGTCTCTTGTTCTCTTCAGCGCTCTTGTTCTCTTAACCAAAACCCTCAAGGAGTTAATACCATGACCCTGTTAAAACTGTTGGTGGGAGCCGTTCTTGGCGCTTCCGTCTTGTCGATTTCGCCCCTGCACGCGCAGACTTATCCGTCCAAGCCGGTGAAGATCATGGTGGGCGCATCCGCCGGCGGCGGCACCGACATCATCGCGCGCATGCTGGCGGAGAAGTTCAACGACGCGTTCAAGGGCACCTTCGTGATCGAGAATCGTCCCGGCGCATCGAACACCATCGCCGCCGACCTCACCGCCAAGGCCGCACCGGATGGCCACACACTGCTCGCCGCCACCAATACCGGCCAGGCGATCGCGCCCCATCTGCTCAAGCTCGGCTTCGACCCGATCAAGGACCTCACGCCGATTGCGCTGATCGTCACCGTACCCAACGTGCTCGCCGTCAGCAACAACGTGCCGGCCAAGGACGTGAGGGAACTGATCGCGCTGATGAAAGCCAAGCCGAACGACTTCAAGTACGCGTCCTCCGGCATCGGCAGCACGCAGCACATTGCAGGTGAGGGTTTCAAGCACGCCACCGGCGTGGAAATGATCCACGTGCCCTACAAGGGCTCCAGCCAGGCCCACCTCGACGTGATCGGCGGCCAGGTGCAGATCATGTTCGATACGACTTCATCGGCGATGGGCCACATCAAGGGCGGCAAGTTGAAGCCGCTCGCCGTCACCACCGCACAGCGTTCAGCCGAATTGCCCAACGTGCCCACACTGGCCGAAGCCGGCGTGCCGGGCTTCGAGATGAGCACCTGGTACGGCCTTTACGTAACGGCCGGCACACCACGTGACGTTGTGGCACGCCTGCAAGCAGAGACGGCAAAGATCCTCAAGCTGCCCGACGTGCAGGCCAAGCTTCGGGGTCTGGGCGGAGAGCCAGGCAACGTCAGCCCGGAGCAATTTGCTGCGATCAACAAGGCCGAGTTTGACCGCTTCGGCAAGCTGATCAAGGACGCCAACATCAGGATTGATGCGCAGTAAGGCCGGCCCACCGTATCGATGAAACCAAACGCATGAAACCCACCCCATGAAACCGACCATTGCACTCTTCACCGGCGATCCTGCCGGAGTTGGCCCGGAGCTCGTCTCCAAATTGCTCGCCGATGCCGAAACCCAAACCAAGGCCCATGTGCTCTTGATTGGCAATCGCGCCGGCTTCGAAGACTCCGCCAACGGCTTTGGGGGCGCCCCGGTCCACGAGTGGAAGGGCCTTCAGGCGCCGGCCTTCGAGC